>JABMMH010000045.1 GCA_013205645.1 Polaromonas sp.
ACGATCACCAAGTCTTGGCCCGCGAAGTCCGCCGGTTGGATGACGCGGTAAAAGAGCTGCGTGTCGTCAAACTTGTCCAAGCCTTCGAGCCGCAGCAGACGCGGCTGGAAGGCACCGACACCGGCAGCGATGAAAATCGTCTTGGTTAAAAAGGCCGTGCCTTTGTTGGTTGTCAGCAAAAAGCGGCCGTCGGCCTGCTTTTCAAGCGTGCTGACTTCTTGCCCAAAATGAAAGGTCGCGCCAAAAGGCTCGATTTGCCGCAGTAGCGACGCGGTGAGTTCGCGACCGGTGGTGGCTGGCAGGGCTGGGATGTCGTAAATTGGCTTGTCAGGATACAGCTCGATGCATTGACCGCCAGCGTAAGCCAGCGAGTCAATGACGTGGGTCTTGATTTCCAGCAGACCCAACTGAAACACCTGATACAAGCCAACCGGCCCAGCGCCGATGATGACGGCGTCGGTTTCAATCACGACTGGGTTCACTTGATCTGCCGCCCGAACAATCAGCGAATCAGTTCGCTGAGTTTGCCAGTTTTGTCTTTCCAGTCGTCAGCGTCTGGCAAGGCTGGCTTGCGCTTGGTGATACTTTTCCAACCGGTCTGGGTTGACAACTCGAGGTTGATCTTGATGAAGTCGAGTTGGTCTGCGGGCAAGTCTTCTTCCGCATAAATCGCGTTGACCGGGCACTCAGGAATGCACACGGCGCAGTCAATGCACTCGTCCGGCTCGATCACCAACATGTTGGGGCCTTCGCGGAAGCAGTCGACGGGGCACACATCCACACAGTCGGTGTACTTGCAACGGATACAGGATTCAGAAACGACGTGTGTCATGCTTTTTTGGCTCGGTCGGTAAAAACCCTAGATTTTAAGATCTTTCTAGGGCGGTGCTGATGGGAGGGATTAAAGGCGGCTTTAAATCTATTGGGCGGACAGAATCAAAGCGGCACCGGAGGTCTTGTGCGAGGCGGTATCGACCAGCACCAAGGAGCCCAAAATACGTGATTCTGCAAAGGGCACAGCCGCAATCGGCTCTTGCAGCGTCAGCTCGACCACGCCAATGGCGTTGGCGTCGAGTTGGGTCGCGTCTTGTTCTTCAAGCGTGTTGATATTCACTTGGTGCACGATGCGCTTGACCTTGGCCTTGACCCAGCGGTGGCCTTGCAAGGCCCAATACAGGCGGCCGGGCAGCAAGGGTTCGTCGTCCATCCAGGCGATGGTGGCTGTCAGTTCGCGTTGGCCGGGTGAAGCGCTAAAACCGTCGCTGGCCAACAGCACGTCGCCGCGTGAGACGTCGAGTTCGCGGTCCAAGATGATGCCGGCGCTGTGGCCTGCACGCACGGACTTTGGCGAACGCGCGTGGTCCAGCACCTCGGCCACCACAGCGCTTTTGCCGCCGGGCAAGACGCTCACGCTCTGGCCGACCTGCACCGAGCCGCTGGCAATCCGGCCCCAAAAAATTCGCCGTCCTTGCGATGTGTCTGCGCTGGACGAAAACTTCTCAACCCATTGCACTGGAAAGCTGAAGGGCTGGGCGGTGTCTGCGGGCGTGGCCGACAACTGCTCCAGAATCGCCAGCAAGGCCGGGCCTTGGTAGTTGCACCAGCCGGGATTGGCATCAACCACGTTAAAACCAATCAGCGCCGACACCGGTACGATGGCGTGCGCGGTGATGCCTGCGTCTTGGGTGAACTGCTGCAGCGCAGCGCTGATGTGTTCAAACGCCAGCGCCGGGTCTTCGACTGCGTCGAATTTGTTGACGGCAAAGACGATGGACGGCACGCGCAGCAATTTCACCAGCAGTGAGTGGCGCCGGGTTTGCGGTAGCAAATTTGGCAGGGCGGACTGCCAGTCGAGTTTGGTGGCGTCGACCAGCACCACGGCCGCGTCGGCGCTGGACGCTGCCGTGACCATGTTGCGGGTGTACTGCTCGTGGCCGGGTGCATCGGCAATGATGAATTTGCGGGTGACCGTGTTGAAGTAGCGGTAGGCCACGTCAATCGTGATGCCTTGCTCGCGCTCAGCTTGCAGGCCGTCGGTCAGTAGGGCCAAGTCGACCTTGCCGCTGCGTTGCACGCTGGCCAGTTGGTCTTGCAGTACGGCGCGGGAGTCGACCAGCAGGCGGCCGATCAACGTGCTTTTGCCGTCGTCGACGCTGCCGCAGGTGACAAAACGCAGGGCGGCGCGTGTGTCTTGTTCGGTTTGAAGAATCGTGCTCATCAGAAATAACCCTCTTTTTTGCGCTTCTCCATCGAGGCGTCGGAAGTCTTGTCGTCCATGCGGGTTGAGCCGCGTTCGCTGACGTCGGCGGTGAGTGTTTCTAGCACCACTTCGGCGGGATTCATGGCCGGGCTTTCGACCGGGCAGGTGCAGGTGATGTCGCCCAAGGTGCGAAAGCGCACAGTTTTATCGACCGCGGTTTCACCGGCTTTCAAGGGTGTCAGTTCGGTCACCGGCACCAGCAGCCCTTTGCGTTCGACTACCGTGCGTTGGTGCGCGTAATACAGCGACGGCAGTTCGATCTGCTCACGCTCGATGTATTGCCAGACGTCGAGTTCAGTCCAGTTGGAAATCGGGAACACACGAAAGTGCTCACCCGGTTGCAGCCGCGTGTTGAACAGGTTCCACAGCTCTGGTCGTTGGGCTTTGGGTTGCCATTGGCCGAAGGCGTCACGGTGCGAAAAAATCCGCTCCTTGGCGCGGGCTTTTTCTTCGTCACGGCGGGCGCCGCCAATCAGCGCATCAAAGCGAAACTCTTCAATCGCTTCCAGCAAGGTGACTGACTGGTGCACATTGCGCGACTCGCCCGGGTGCGCCAGCCGAACAGTGCCGCGCTTCATCGAATCTTCGACGTTGCGGACAATCAAATTGGCGTCGAGCTGCTTGGCCCGGTAGTCCCTGAATGCTGTCACTTCAGGGAAGTTGTGGCCGGTGTCGATCATCAGCAGCGGGTACGGAATGTGGCCGCCACGGCTGCTGTCGACAAAGGCTTTTTCTGCGCATTTGAGCAACACTAGCGAGTCTTTACCGCCAGAAAAAAGCAGGGTCGGGCGCTCGAAAGCGGCGGCGACTTCACGCAGGATGAAGATCGCTTCTTCTTCCAAGGCGTCCAGATGGGCATTGCTCAGCTGGGGGTGGGTTTGGGCTTGAGTCAGCACGGTGGCTTCGGCTACAGCGTTCACGCGGAGACCTCTTTGATGGGGATGATGGATGAAATGGAGGAAGTCTGGCCGTCGGTGTTGTCAGCGTTGTCAGACACATGCAGGCCGCACTCTTTGGCGCTTTCTTGCTCCCACCACCAGCGGCCGGAGCGAATGTCTTCGCCCAGCGTGACGGCGCGGGTGCAGGGCGCGCAACCGATGCTCGGGAAAAAATCGTCGTGCAGCGGGTTGTACAGAATATTGTTGATGGCGATGAAATGCCATACGTCACCGGCGGTCCAGCGGGCCAGCGGGTTGACCTTGGCCCGTTCGCCGGGCTCACCGACCAACTCGTGCTCAATGAACTCGACTTCGGCTCTAGCGTTCGACTGCTCGCGGCGCAGGCCGGTCAGCCAGCCTTTTTTGCCGGCCAACGCGCGTGCCAGCGGTTCCATCTTGCGGATGCCGCAGCAGGCTTTGCGCAACTCGACACTTTGGTACATGGCTTTGTCACCGTGCGTGCTGACGAATTTAGCAGCGACTTCGGCCACCGGGCGATAGGCATCAACCGGGCGAGCGTAACGCGCCTCAATGCGGCCAATCATCGCCACCGTTTGCGGGTGCAGCATGCCGGTTTCCAGCACAAAAATGCTGCAATCGATATGGTGCTCAGCCAGCAAGTGGGTGATGACCATGTCTTCTGCGCCCAAGCTGGAGGCCTGCGTCAAGGGCGAAAACTCTTGCGCTGCGCGTTTGAGCAGCGCGATGGTTTCGGTCAGCTTGCTATCGAAGTCCGGCGAGGCTTTCGCGTAAAGCGTGACGGCGCTCATGAGCTGGTGCTTTCAGTGTGGGCGAAGTGCGGCTTGATTTGAACGGCGTCGCCTTGGTAGCGGCCCACGCCGTAACCCGGGTAACTGGCCAGCACGCGCTGCGCCACGTCAAGTGGCTGGTCGGCACGCAAGACAGCGACGTCAAAGCCGCTGCGTTCCATCTGGGCGAGTTGGTCGACCAACACATCGCCGGTGGCACGAATTTCACCGGTGAATTCACGCCGCCGGCGCAGCAAAAAAGCTTGGCTGTAGGCGCGGCCGTCGGTGAACTTCGGAAAGTGCAGGTCTATGCGTTTGACGCCGTCCAGCGGCAGGTCCATTGGGTCGGCATCGTTGGCGAAAACCACGGTGCCCGGCAGTTCAGCGGCGTTCACTTCCGTGTTGTCTTGGGGGGTGAGTAATTTCATGGTGATATCTTTCAAGCCGTCTCGACCACGGCAATGCGTGCGCTCTTGGCTGCGGCCTTGTACGGGTCCATGCCGACGCGGCGCAGCGTGGCGATGAAGGTTTCGCCAGTCGTGCGCTGTTGGCGATAAGTGTCAAGAACAGCTTCAATGACTTCTGGCACTTCAGTCGCAGTGAACGACGGGCCAACGACTTTGCCTGGCAGCGGGTCACCGCTCAGGCTGGAACCGTCAGAGCCGCCCAGCGACACTTGGTACCACTCGAGGCCGTCTTTGTCGACGCCCAAAATGCCGATGTGGCCGCTGTGGTGATGGCCGCAAGAGTTGATACAACCGCTGATGTGCAGGTCGATCTCGCCCAAGTCGTGCAGCTCGTCCATGTCTTGGTAGCGCTCGGTAATGGCCTCTGCAATCGGGATCGAGCGGGCGTTGGCCAGCGAGCAAAAGTCGCCGCCGGGGCAAGCGATCATGTCGGTCAGCAAGCGAATGTTCGGGCGGGCAAAGCCGGCCTTGCGGGCGGCGCGCCAGAGCTCAGGCAATTGGTCGCAGGCGACCCACGGCAACAGCAAGTTTTG
>JABMMH010000046.1 GCA_013205645.1 Polaromonas sp.
CCCTCTTCCATCGATGACCAGCCGTTGATGCCGGAGGCGTAGACGACTGGGAAATCCAGTTGTTCGTCGGTGGCACCGAGTTTGTCGAACAGATCAAAAGCAGCGTTAACAACGAAGTCAGGACGTGCGCCTGGCTTGTCAACTTTGTTCACAACCAAAATAGGCTTCAGGCCAAGAGCCAAAGCCTTTTTGGTCACGAAACGCGTTTGTGGCATCGGGCCTTCTTGCGCGTCAATCAGCAACACAACGCCGTCAACCATTGACAAGGCGCGTTCGACTTCACCACCGAAGTCAGCGTGGCCTGGGGTGTCGACGATGTTGATGTGCGTACCCTTCCAGGTCACGGCGCAGTTTTTGGCCAGAATCGTGATGCCACGTTCTTTCTCAATGGCGTTGTTGTCCATCACGGTGTCGACGACTTTTTCATGGTCGGCGAAGGTGCCTGACTGACGCAGCAATTGGTCAACCATGGTGGTCTTACCATGGTCAACGTGGGCGATGATGGCGATGTTACGGATCTGTTTATGACTCATAGTGGGCTTTCTAAAACTTATAAAATTTTTTGGCTAGACGGTCTGTTGTGACATCAAGACAAGGCTGTGGGCTCATCGGAATGAAGCGCTGGACCAGCCGATGCTGAGCTTGTACTGCCAGTGGCGGCACTTTTCAACATGTCCTGTACTTCAATGGGGCTGAGCAAACGCTCAGGAATCAACTCGTTGGCGGCCACATGGGCCGTGCCTAAAAATGCGGGCGGGTCCAAACCGAAAACCTGCACCAAAGGCTGGTTCTCGGCAATTTGGGGACCCCACTGGCCAGCTTCGCCGCGGCGAGGCAGACCACTTAAAAATCGTCCGGCGTTGACGGCATCCAGACTGACCGTGGGCGCGGCAGACACCAGCGATTGCGGCGGCAACATGCAGGCGTCGCGCTCGGCTTCGGTCATGGCTTCAAGCGCGCTCAAGCTGACGCACTGACTGGCCACGTAGCCGCCAGTTTCAATGCGACGCAAAAAGCCGAGGTGCGCACCGCAACCCATGGCTTCGCCAATGTCTTCGCCCAGCGTACGGATATAAGTGCCCTTGCTGCAACGCACGATGACGCGAATGGCGGCGGATGCACGGTCGTCATGGGCGACGGCCATCTGGATCTCGTGAATCAGAATATGGCGCGGCTCGCGCTCGACGACTTGGCCCGCCCGAGCGTATTCGTACAGCGCCTTGCCGTCTTTTTTCAGCGCCGAATACATCGGTGGAATTTGAGCCTGTGGGCCGCTGAACTGCGCCGTCAACTTTTCAAGCAAGGCTGCCGTGATCTCAGGCACGTCACGGGTTTCAATGACGTCACCTTCGGCATCTGCGGTGGTGGTTTTTTGGCCCAGCAGCAAGACCGCTTCGTAGGTCTTGTCGGCTTCTAATTGCATCTGACTGAACTTGGTGGCGGCACCAAAACACAGCGGCAACACCCCCGTCGCCAGCGGATCAAGCGTGCCAGTATGGCCGGCTTTTTCGGCGCGCATCAGCCACTTGGCCTTTTGCAAGGCCTGGTTACTCGACAGGCCTATCGGCTTGTCGAGCAGCAGCACGCCATGCACGGGACGTCGCTGAATTTTCTGGCGGGGACTGGAAGTTTGCGTCATATATATCGACAGGCTCGGCGAGCAAATTCATCTGCTCGCTGGCTAGCACCGTTAACCCTGAACCTGTCAAAGGGCAACGGCGCTGGATCAGTCGTCTTGAGCGCGGGAGGAAACTGCCTTGGCTATCAAGGCGTTCATGTCAGAAGCACGTTCAGTGGTTCGGTCAAACAGGAAGTGCAGGGTTGGCACGGTGTGGATCATCAGTTTCTTGAACAAGCCATTGCGCAGAAAACCTGCAGCTTGGTTCAAGGCTTCTTCACATTCTTTCGGGTCACCCACCAAGACACTGAAAAACACTTTGGCATGCGCGTAGTCGGGTGTGACTTCGACGGATTGAACCGTGACCATGCCCACCCGTGGGTCTTTCAACTCGCGCGCGATCAGAGCCGTCAGATCGCGCTGGATCTGGTCGGCTACGCGAAAACCGCGGTTGGGTGTGGAAGATTTCTTACGCATTTAACAATTCAAAATAATACCGAAAGGTGGTGACGACCGCATGACAAGCTTGGCTGACACGCGGTCGCTGGCCGCTCGTGCCTTGATCTTAGATTTAGCCTTCGAGCGTTCGGGCAACTTCCCTGATTTCGAAGAACTCAAGAATATCGCCGACCTGGATGTCGTTGTAGCCTTTGACGTTCAAGCCGCACTCGAAGCCTTCTTTGACTTCGCGTGCATCGTCTTTGAAACGCTTGAGCGAGTCGAGTTCACCCGTGAAGATGACCACGTTTTCGCGCAAGAGACGCAGACGCGCGTTGCGGCGAACCACACCGGCTGTGACCATACAACCGGCGATAGAGCCGATCTTGCTGACCTTGAAGACTTGACGAATCTCGGCATTGCCGATGATTTCTTCTTTCTTGTCCGGTGTCAACATGCCCGACATCGCGGCGCGCAATTCGTCGACAGCGTCATAAATGATGTTGTAGTAACGAATCTCAATGCCGTTGTTCTCGGCTTGTTTGCGCGCCTGCGCATCAGCGCGGGTGTTGAAACCAATCAGCACAGCTTTGGAAGCAATCGCGAGGTTGACGTCCGACTCTGAGATCCCGCCGACTGCGGAATACACGAGCTGAACCTTGACCTCGTCGGTCGACAACTTGAGCAGCGACTGGGCCAAGGCTTCTTGCGAGCCCTGCACGTCGGCTTTGATGATGATAGGCAGCAACTTGACGGCACCAGTCGACAGGTCCGAGAACATGTTCTCGAGCTTGGAGGCTTGTTGCTTGGCCAACTTGGTGTTGCGGAACTTGCCAGCACGGTAAGTCGCGATCTCACGGGCACGCCGTTCGTCGGTCATGACCATGAACTCGTCGCCAGCTTGCGGCACTTCGGTCAGACCTTGAATCTCGACCGGGATCGATGGACCCGCCGTCTTGATGGTCTTGCCGTTTTCGTCCAGCATGGCGCGCACTTTGCCGTAGGTCGAACCCGCCAGCACCACGTCACCCGCTTTGAGCGTACCCGACTGAATCAGCACCGTTGCAACCGGACCACGGCCCTTGTCGAGACGGGCTTCAATGACCAAGCCTTTGGCCAAGGCATCGACCGGGGCGCGCAATTCGAGCACCTCGGCTTGCAGCAAAACTTGTTCCAGCAGATCGTCAACACCGGCACCGGTGTGTGCCGAGACGCCGACGAAAGGCACGTCGCCACCGAATTCTTCGGGGATGACCTCTTCAGTGACCAACTCGCCCTTGACTCGGTCAAGGTTGATGCCTGGCTTGTCAATCTTGTTGATCGCCACAACGATAGGAACACCAGCCGCCTTGGCGTGCTTGATGGCTTCACGGGTTTGCGGCATGACGCCGTCATCCGCTGCCACCACCAGAATCACGATGTCAGTCGCTTGTGCGCCACGGGCACGCATGGCCGTGAAGGCCTCGTGACCCGGCGTGTCCAAGAAGGACACCATGCCGCGTGGGGTTTCCACATGGTAGGCGCCAATGTGCTGGGTGATACCACCGGCCTCGCCCGAGGCGACTTTGGCTTTGCGGATGTAATCGAGCAGCGAGGTCTTGCCG
>JABMMH010000047.1 GCA_013205645.1 Polaromonas sp.
AAGCGCACCACCACTTGGGTTTCTTTCCAACCGCTTTTCTCAAAATGATGGTGCAATGGCGCCATCTTCAAGATGCGCCTACCGGTGCCGTATTTGCGTTTGGTGTATTTGAAATAAGTCACCTGCAGCATGACCGACAAGGCCTCAACCACGAAGATGCCGCCCATGATGGCCAGCACGATTTCTTGGCGCACGATGACGGCGATGGTACCGAGCGCCGCACCCAGTGCCAGCGCGCCAACGTCGCCCATGAAAACCTGCGCCGGATGCGTGTTGAACCACAAGAAGGCCAAACCAGAACCCGCCATGGCGGCACAAAAAATCAGCAACTCGCCAGCACCCGGGATGTAGGGGAAGAACAAGTACTTGGAATAAACTGAACTGCCAGTGACGTAGGCAAAAATGCCCAGCGCCGAACCCACCATCACCACCGGCATGATGGCCAGGCCATCGAGGCCATCAGTCAGGTTCACCGCGTTGCTGGAGCCGACGATCACCAAGTAAGTGAGGATCACAAAACCGAGCACACCCAAGGGGTAGCTGATTTGCTTGAAGAAGGGCAGCAACAAACCGGCCTGCGGCGGCAAGCTGACATCAAAACCCGACTTGACCCAATTCACAAACAACTCGAACACGCGCAGGTTCGAGCTTTCCGAAATGCTGAACACCAGGTACAGCGCCGCCAGCAACCCAATCAAAGATTGCCACATGTATTTATCCCGTGAGCGCATGCCTTCGGGGTCTTTGCTGACCACTTTCTTCCAGTCGTCGGCCCAACCGATGGCACCAAAGCCCAGCATCACCACCAACACGATCCAGACAAAGCGGTTGCTCAAGTCGGCCCACAGCAAGGTCGAGATCGCAATCGCCAACAAAATCAACACACCGCCCATGGTTGGCGTGCCGCTTTTGCTCAAGTGCGTTTGCATGGCGTATTCGCGGATCGGCTGGCCGATCTTCAACTCGGTCAGGCGGCGAATGACGATCGGACCGGCGATCAATCCAATCAGCAAAGCCGTGAGTGCCGCCATGACGGCGCGCAAGGTGAGGTATTGGAAAACCCGGAAAAACCCGAATTCGGGCGACAGGGTCTGCAGCCACTGAGCCAGACTTAAGAACATGTTTTTTCCTTTGCGGCGGCAGTGGCAGTAACTTGCACGCCTGCAGGTGTTGAAATGGCGTCGACCACGCGCTCCATCTTCATGAAGCGTGAGCCTTTGACCAGCACACTGGCGCAGTCAGGCAAGGTTTTTTGAACGTCAGCCATCAAAGCCTCAAAAGCAAGGTGGTGACGCGCGCCCTGAAAAGCCTCAGCTGCGTGTAGCGTCAGCTCGCCGGTGCAGACCAGCTGCTCAATGCCGCGTTGCAGCGCATAGGCGCCGATCTCTGTGTGAAATTCTGGACCGCGATCGCCGACTTCGCCCATGTCGCCCAAGACCAGCAAACGGGGTGCTGGCAATTCAGCCAACACATCAATGGCGGCACGGACGGAGTCCGGATTCGCGTTGTAGCTGTCGTCAATCACGATCAGCGCGCGGCCTTCAAGCGTCATCGGCAGCGCGCGTGAACGGCCTTTGACCGGTGCGAAATTTGTCAGGCCTTCGGCAATAGCGCTCAGCGGCACGCCAGCCGCCAAAGCGCAAGCCGTTGCGGCCAAGGCGTTTTTCACGTTGTGGCGGCCGGCCACATTCAACTCAAAAGTCACGAGGCCAAGCGGTGTCTGCGCATTCACTTGCCAGCGCATGCCGTTCCATTCGGCGCTGGCCGTGACGTCGGCTTGGCCGGTCAATGCAAAGGTCATGACGCGGCGCTTTCCAGCCAATGCGCGCCACAGCGGCGAGTAGTCTTCATCAGCCGGAAAGACGGCGACACCGTCTGTCGGCAGCGCAGACAGCACCGCACCGTTTTCACGCGCCACGGCTTCCACACTGGCCATGAATTCGAGGTGCTCGCGTTGCGCGTTGTTGACCAGTGCAACGGTCGGCTGCGCCATGGCAGCCAGACCGGCGATTTCGCCCGGGTGGTTCATGCCCAGCTCGACCACGCCTGCGGCGTGATCAGCGCGCAAACGCAGCAAGGTCAGCGGCACGCCGATGTCGTTGTTGAAATTGCCTTCGGTGGCAAAAGCCTGCTCGCCTTTGAAGGCGCGCAGGATGGACGCGATCATTTGCGTCACGGTGGTCTTGCCGTTGCTGCCAGTGACCGCAATCAAGGGCAGTGAAAACTGTGCACGCCAAGCTGCCGCCAGCTGGCCTAACGCTGCTTTGCTATCAGGCACTTGCAAGCCTGGCAAACCAGCCTGCGGCAAGCCATGTTCAGCCAGCACGGCCACAGCGCCGTGCGACGCTGCTTGGCTTAAGAAGTCATGCGCATCAAAGCGCTCGCCCTTGAGCGCCACAAACAAATCACCGTCGCGCAGGCTGCGGGTGTCGGTGTGCACGCGCGAAAAACGCACAGACGCATCCCCTACCCAAGTCGCCATGGGCAGATGTTGTTGAGCCTGGGCCAAGGTCATCATGACGTGTGGCTTGTCCCGGTGTTGGCGGTTGCGGCGTAAGCGGCCAAGGCGAGTTCGGCTTGTTCGCGGTCTGAGAAAGGACGGCGCACGCCATGGATGTCTTGGTAACTTTCATGCCCTTTGCCGGCAATCAACACCACGTCTTGCGGACGTGCCTCCTGCAATGCAGCGGCAATCGCCAGCGCTCGGTCAGGCTGCTGAAGCACGGCTGCAGACACTGGCATGCCCGTCAGAATTTGCGCCATGATGTCGGCCGCTTCTTCGCTGCGTGGGTTGTCACTGGTCAGCACCACGTGATCGGCAAGGCGGCTGGCGACAGCGCCCATCAAGGGGCGCTTGCTGGCGTCACGGTCACCACCGCAGCCGAACAGGCACCAGAGTTTGCCACCGCGGCTTTGCGCTTGTGGCTGGAGTGCTTGCAGCGTTTTCTCCAGTGCGTCTGGCGTGTGCGCGTAATCAATCACGACCAAAGGTGCGGCTTCGGCCGTCAATGTTTCCATGCGGCCCGGCACTGCGGTCAGCGTGGCGCACACAGCGGCGATGGCCTTCAATGGCATACCGAGACTGCGCAATGCGCCGATCACGCCCAGCAGATTGGAGACGTTGAATTCACCGACGACGGGGGCCGTCACTTGGCAAGCCATCTCGCCCTCGACCACTTCAAAACTCAGGGAGTCGAGGCCGTACTGAATCGAGCGTGCCATCAGCCGGGCTGGTCCGGTGCAGGAGACCGTCCAGACATCGAGCGTCTCCGTCGCCAGCACGGTCGCCAATTCAGCACCGTGCGCATCGTCAATATTCACCACCGCCGCTTGTAGACCCGGCCAGAAGAACAGCTGCTCTTTGGCAGCCCAGTAAGCGGCCATGGTGCCGTGGTAATCCAGATGGTCTTGCGTGAAGTTGGTGAAGATGGCGGTGTGGATCTGTGTCGCATCCAACCGACGCTCTTCAAGTCCAATCGACGAGGCCTCGACCGCGCAAGCCACAAAACCTTCATCCACCAGCGTGCGCAGTTGCGCTTGAAACAGCACTGGGTCGGGTGTTGTCAGACCATTAAAAACCAGCGCGCCGGGCTCACCCATGCCCAAGGTACCCACCACAGCACAGTGCTGACCGAGTTGACTCAGCGCTTGCGCCATCCACCAAGCGGTGGACGTCTTGCCATTGGTGCCCGTCACAGCGACGACAGACAACTCCAAGCTCGGCTCAGCAAAAAAGGCTGCGGCAATCGGTGCGGCAGCACTTTTAAGCCCCGCATAGGTCGCTACCCGAGCGTCATCGATCAAGTTGCCAATCTGCGCTCCTTCGGCTTCGATCAGACACGCCGTAGCGCCTGCCGCCAAGACCTCTGGTAAAAAATGCCGTGCATCGTTGGCGGCACCTGGCCAGGCCATGAAGCCGTCGCCTGGTCGTACGCGCCTGCTGTCGGCTACCAGTGTCCCGCTGACATGTTGGCGCAACCAGTGCGCAGCCTCTTTAGGGGTGCTGAGCGTTTTACGTTTGTGAGTGTTCAAAATGACTCCTCGACTGGGTTGGTCACGATCAGCGGCTTGACCGCCACATCAGGGGGCAGGCCCATCATCCGCAAGGTCTGCTGCACGGTTTCACTGAAAACGGGCGCGGCCACCACGCCGCCAAAATACTGACCGGTGCTGGGTTCATCGATCATCACGGCGACGATGATGCGCGGCGTCTCAATTGGCGCCATGCCGGTGAACCAAGCACGGTATTTGTTGGCGGCGTAACCCTTGCCCGCTTGCTTGCGTGCGGTGCCGGACTTGCCTCCCACCGAGTAGCCAACGGTCTGCGCCAATTGACCCGTGCCGCCAGGCGCTGCGGCCATCTGCAACATGCGGCGCACGGCATGCGCGGTGTCAGGCGAGAAGACCCGGACACCGACGGCCGGCTCGGTGCTCTTGAGCATGGTCAGCGGAATGATCCGACCGTCATGGGCGAAGGCCGTGTAGGAATGCGCCATTTGAAACAGCGACGCCGACAAGCCATAGCCGTAAGACATCGTGGCCTGCTCTATCGGGCGCCAAGTCTTCCAAGGACGCACGCGACCCGTGACAACGCCAGGGAACTTGATTTGCGGTTTTTGTCCGTAGCCAAGCGCGGTGTAGGTGTCCCACATTTCATTGGGGCTCAACTTTTGCGCGATCTTTAATGCACCGACGTTGCTTGATTTTTGGATCACGCCTTCGACGGTCAGGGTGCCGTAGTCATGGGTATCGCGGATCGTGAAACCACCCATGGTGAAGCGACCTGGCCCAGTTTCAATGAGGGTCTGCGGCGTCACGCGACCGGCTTCTAACGCTATCGCCACCGTGATCGGCTTCATGGTCGAGCCGGGCTCGAAGGTGTCGGTCACCGCCCGGTTGCGCAGTTGCTCGCCGCTGAGGTTGCTGCGCTTGTCGGGGATGTAGCTCGGGTAATTGGCCAGCGCCAGCACTTCGCCGGTGACGGCGTCGAGCACCACCACGCTGCCGGCCTTGGCCTTGAAGGCCAACACTGTTTCACGCAATTTTTGATAGGCGAAGAACTGCACCTTGCTGTCAATCGACAGCTGCAGGTCTTTGCCATCGACCGGCGGCTCCTGCTCGCGCAGGTCTTCGATGACACGACCCAGCCGGTCCTTGATGACGCGGCGCGAACCAGCGCGCCCGCTCAGCTCGTCATTGAAGGAAAGCTCCATGCCTTCCTGGCCCATATTTTCAACATTCGCAAAGCCCACAACGTGGGCCGTCGCTTCACCATCGGGGTACTGCCGCTTGTACTCTTTGCGCTGGTACAGACCCTTGATGTTCAGGGCAACAATTTTTTTCGCGATCGGCTCATCGACTTGCCGCTTCAGCCAAACAAAGTTCCGGTCTTCCTTGCTCAACCGTGAATCCAAAACAGAAACCGGCATGTCGAGCAGGCTCGCCAGTTCAGCCAACTGCTGCGGGCTGATGACGACGTCTTCGGGCGTGGCCCAGATACTTTGTGCCGGGATGCTTGACGCCAAAATCAGACCATTGCGGTCCAAGATGCGGCCACGGCTGGCGGGCAATTCCAAGGTGCGAACAAAGCGCACCTCACCTTGTCGCTGGAAAAACTCATTGCCGAAAATCTGAATGTGCGCCGCGCGTGCAGCCAAACCCGCAAAACCCAGGGCGATGGCAGCCACGATGAACTTACTGCGCCAGACCGGCGTCTTGCTGGCCAACAGCGGGCTTGAGCTGTAACGAACGCTGCGGCTCATGGCTTGCCCGGGGTCGCAGCAGCGGCGGCGTCACGGTAAGGGACATATTGCGTGATGGCGGCGGTAGCCGGCAACATCTGCAGCTTGTCCTTGGCCAACTTATCGACACGCAGCGGCGTCGCCTGTGAGCGTCTTTCAGCCTGCAGGGTTTCGTTGTCAATCTCCAGCTTCTGCCCTTGCGTGGTGGCTTTTTCAAGTTCCACAAAAATCCGGCGCGACTCGTATTGCGTGCGCACCAAATACAGCGCCGTCAGCAAGACCGCCACCAGCAGCAACAGGTTGACGCGGGTCAAGCTGGCACCTCGGTGCGTTCAGCCACGCGCATCATGGCGCTGCGGGAGCGCGGGTTGCCGGAGACTTCAGCTTCAGAGGGTTTGACGCGGCCCAGCGCGTTGAGCTTCATCGCCTTGGGCTCGGCAAACGGCGCACGGCGATCGAACACCTCGCGCGAATGTTCAGCGATGAACTGCTTGACGATGCGGTCTTCGAGCGAGTGGAAACTGATCACCACCAGACGCCCTCCAGGTTGCAAGACTTTTAAAGATGCGACTAACGCCTGTTGCAACTCTTCAAGCTCGGCATTGATGAAAATCCGAAAAGCTTGAAATGTGCGCGTTGCAGGGTCCTTACCCGGCTCGCGGGTTTTGACCGCGCTAGCCACGACTTCGGCCAATTCAGCGGTGCTCCCAAGTGGGCCCCGTTCGTTGCGCCAACGATCAATCGCCTTTGCAACCTGCCCAGCAAACCGTTCTTCGCCGTATTCACGTATGACCTCCGTCATGCTTTCTATGGATGCATCGGCCAGCCACTCGGCCACGCTCTGGCCACGGGTGGTGTCCATGCGCATGTCGAGCGGCCCATTGCCGCGAAAGGAAAAACCGCGTGCCGCGTTGTCGATCTGCGGCGAACTCACACCCAGATCCAGCAAAATCCCGCTGGCACTGCTGGCCGGCAACTCGCCCAAATGGCTGAAGCCCTCGTGGCGAATGTTGAAGCGCGGGTCGTTGATCGTGGCCGCCTCGGCAATCGCATCCAAGTCTTTGTCGAACGCTGTCAGCCGACCTTGCGGCGACAGCTTTGAAAGAATCAAGCGTGAGTGACCGCCACGGCCAAAGGTCGCGTCGATGTAATGTCCGTCCGGGTTGAGCTGCAGCGCGTCGACTGCTTCGTTCAACAAGACGGTGCGGTGTGTCCATGTATCTTGCACCGTGGTCTTTCAGAACGAAAAGTCCTTGAAGACGTCGGGCATCTCGCCCTTCATCTGCTCAGCCTCTTGGGCCGCGTAAGTGGCTGAATCCCACAATTCAAAGTAAGCGCCCATGCCAAGCAGCACCGTGTCCTTGCTGATACCGGCAGCAGCCCGCAGTTCGGGCGAGACCAGTACACGGCCGGTTGCGTCTAAATCCACATCCATGGCGTTGCCTAGGAAAATGCGCTTCCACCATTGGGCTTGCATGGGCAAGGAGGCGATCCGCTCGCGGAATTTTTCCCACTCGTTGCGAGGAAAAATCATCAGGCAACCGTGCGGGTGTTTGGTGATGGTGAGCTGGCTTGCGGCGGTGGCGCTCAGCACGTCACGATACCGGGTCGGCACTGAAAGCCGACCTTTGGCATCGAGAACAATGGAAGACGCACCTTGGAACACTGGCTCAGCCCTTTAAAACACTTTTCACCACAAAACTGCACTTTTCACCACTTTATCAGGAATCCGACACGAAGCAAGTGGCGCTTAAGAATAATTTTCAATGAAATCAATGACTTAGAGCGGCTTCAGCAAGTTGCATGCAGCTAAAAGTTGTTCTAAATTAAGCACTTAGCGAAGGCTGTGAAAGTGCTTTCTCAGGGATTTCCAGCCACGACAAAGTTGTGACAAAAAATGGCTAAGAGGGCTGATTCTGCTTGTGGGTCGAAGCGATCACGGCGGCCAACCCATTGGGCAGTGCGTGAAGTCGCGAGGAAGACTGGGATGGGAACGGTTTAGCCTGCTGGGCTGGCCGCTGTTGCCGATCATCCAACCACTCTTGCGCAAGCTGCGCCAGAGACGGTTGGTGATCCGCTGTCAGTGTTCAGTCACCGAACAATTTTTGCTTCAGCTCACGGCGTTGTTGGGCTTCCAACGACAAGCTGGCGGTAGGACGGGCGATCAGACGGCCGACACCGATGGCTTCGCCGGTTTCGTCGCAGTAGCCGTAGTCGCCGGCATCAATCCGGGAAATAGACTGTTCGATTTTTTTGAGCAACTTGCGCTCGCGGTCACGCGTGCGCAACTCCAGCGCGTGCTCTTCTTCGATCGTCGCGCGGTCAGCGGGATCAGGCACAACAACAGTGTCTTCACGCAAGTTCTCAGTGGTTTGACCGGCGCTGGCGTGAATTTCACTTTTCAGGATCGACAGTTTGTGGCGGAAAAAAGCCAGCTGCTTGTCGTTCATGTACTCGCTGTCAGGCATGGCCTTGACCTCTTCGTCCGTCAACTCACTGGCTTCTTTGGTCTTCCAGTTGTTGGCGAGCTTGGGGTCCTTGCGCGCAGCCACGTGCGGGGGCGGCGAAATCACACGCTCAGTGATGGTGGAGTAGCTGGCTTTGGCAGCATCGGGCGCGTGCGTCGGCACCATCGGTGCGGGCGGCGGCGACTGCGCTGCGGTGCGGGCGGAGCTACGGCGTCCGGGTTTGAGGGCGGGTGGAGGCGTGATCATGGTCTTTGGAACAGGGGGCGCGGCGGGCAAAGGAGTTGGCGCCGGCTTGTTAGGTGTGGACGCTGCCTTGGCCGCGCTGGGTAGCGCAACTTTGACAGAAGAGGATGACGGAGATTTCGGCGCTGGTTTGAGCGCCGCTTTCACTGTCGGCTTGGCAGCTGGTGTGTCGATCAGCTTAACTACAGGCTTTATAACCGATTTGACCGCTGTTTTTTTCTGGATGACTTCTTTGGTAGTCTCTTTTTTGACCGCAGGCGCAGCCTTTTTTGCCACAGGCTTGGCAGCAGACTTCGCGGCAGGTTTTGCAGCCACTTTTACAGGGGCCTTGCTCTTCTTGGCGGGGGCTTTCACGTCTTGTCTCCTTTGGGCACTGGCCTGTGGATGACCTTCGGCTTTCAAAGCCGAGGCCGGGGTGATTTGACCGTCTTGTCTCTTTTTTGTTTTCTTTTCTGCTTGATTGTCTTGCCCGCTCGGCCTAGCAACTCGATCGGCGAGCGATTTTAGCGGCTCAGGCGCTGCGCTCGGTGCCAATAATCCAAGTCGTTGTAGAAATGAAACAAACATCGAGCCCTCCAGCTTTTGTACGCATTAACCACAACGTTTTGCAGTTTGCGAAGAGCCTACCTCAAACCAGGCACTGCTCAAGGCCTTGCAGAAAAATATCTTTCGGCAGGTCAATGCCAATGAAAACCATCTTGCTGGTCTTCGCTTCTCCTTCAGCCCAAGCCGGTCCGAGGTCACTGCCCATCAACTGGTGCACGCCTTGAAAGATCACTTTGCGATCGGTGCCTTCCATGTTCAGCACGCCCTTGTAACGCAGCATGCGCGGGCCATAAATATTCACCACAGCGCCCAGAAAATCTTCCAGTTTGGCTGGGCTGAACGCGCGGTCTGAGCGAAACACAAAGCTTTTGACGTCATCGTCATGATGGTGGTGATGGCCGTGTCCATGGCCGGCGTGATCGTCCGCTGCGTCATGGGCGTGCGACGGATGGTCGCAATGCTCGCCGGGCGCATGGTCGTGGCCAGCGTGCGCGTCTGTCTCTTCTTTCAAAAAGTCTGGGTCAATGTCGAGCTTGGCATTCAGGTTGAAGCCGCGCAGGTCAAACACATCGGCAATCGCCACTTCGCCAAAATGCACCGCGCGCTGAGGTGCGCGTGGGTTCATG
>JABMMH010000376.1 GCA_013205645.1 Polaromonas sp.
GATGTGATGCTGGTGCTGCTGATCATCTTCATCATCACCGTGCCGGTCATGAAGCATTCGGTGAACATTGACTTGCCACTCGCCAGCAACCAGGTGCAAATCACCCAACCCGAAACGCTGCGACTCAGCGTCGACGCGCAGGGCCGCTATTTCTTGAACGAAACGCCGGTCGCCGATGATCAACTGGCGCCCCAGCTGAAGACGGCCGCGGCGAAAAACCCGCAGCCCGATTTGCACATCAAGGGTGACAAGGCGGTACGTTACGAACGCGTGGCCCAAGCCATGGCAGCGGCCCAACAGGCCGGATTGCGCAAGATCGGCTTCATCACCGAGCCAAAGAACTGAGCCTTTGGCTGGCAATTCAGCAAATCACAGGCTCACAGGCCGATGGCCGCGATCCCCGCGCGCGCCACTTGCGCGTCTTCATTGGACTTGACACCGCTGACGCCCACAGCGCCCAAGCAAACGCCATCTTTCATGATGGGCACACCGCCTTCGAGCAAACCCTTCAGGTGCGGGGCGCTCAAAAACGAAATGCGGCCGCCGTTGATCACGTCTTCATAAACCTTGCTCTCACGCCGACCCATGGCGGCGGTGTTGGCTTTGGCCGGCGCAATGTGCGAAGAAATCGGTGCCGCGCCATCTAGCCGTGCCAAATGCAGCAAGTGGCCGCCGTCATCGACGATGGCAATGCTGACGGCCCACTTGTTCTTGAGGGCTTCGGCTTCAGCGGCGGCGGCAATGAGCTTGACGTCGGCCAGTTCGAGGACAGATTTTGTTTGCATGTTGTTTTCCCTGTGGAGCCAAAAGCTCAAGCATACGCACCTTTTACAGCGGCAGACGGGGTAATCACCCGCATACCGGCTGAAAGAGTCCTTACAAAAAGTAGGCAGTGCACCTAAGAAAATGGCCAAATAACAACTGAAGTCTTTAGAATCAAAGAGGTCTGCTATTTGCAGGCCTTCTGACATTGAACGAGGGAACACTTCATGAACGACAAAATTCAAGACTATAGCTACGGCTACCAGCCTACGAGCTTGGAGCGAAACCGGGTTCTGCGCAACACGTATTGGCTGCTGGCCTTAAGCATGTTGCCAACCGTGCTGGGCGCCTGGATCGGCGTCACGACGGGCATCACCGCCAACTTGGGCGGCGGCTTGGGATTGGTGGTCTTTTTGGGCGGCGCTTTTGGCTTTATGTACGCCATTGAGAAAACCAAAAATTCGTCAGCCGGCGTACCGGTGCTGTTGGCCTTCACTTTCTTCATGGGCCTGATGCTGTCACGCATGATCGCCATGGTGTTGGGTTTTAAAAACGGCACGGATCTGATCATGACCGCTTTCGGCGGCACGGCCGGTGTCTTCTTCCTGATGGCCAGCCTGTCAACCGTCATCAAGCGCGACCTCTCCGGCATGGGCAAATGGCTCACCGTCGGTGCTGTGGTGCTGATGGTCGGCGCAGTCATCAACATGTTCGTCGCCTCGTCGGCAGGCATGGTGGTCATCAGTATGATGGCGATTGGTATCTTCAGCGCCTTCATCTTGTATGACCTGAAGCGCATCATTGACGGCGGCGAGACCAACTACATCACCGCCACCATGGGCCTGTACCTGAGCGTCTTCAACGTATTCCAGAGCTTGCTGGCATTGCTCGGCATCTTCGGCGGCGAACGCGAGTAACGCTTTCACCAACCAGCTGACTTCAGCGAACAAAAAAGGGACCTCACGGTCCCTTTTTTTGGTCTTTTCACAATACTCAAGGCCGTTCAAGGCCTTTCAAAGACCGCCATCGACTCCACGTGCGCCGTGTGCGGGAACATATTCACCACGCCCGCAGAGACGCAGCGGTAGCCGGCCTCGTTGACCAGCAGACCCGCATCGCGTGCCAAGGTGGCTGGGTTGCAGCTGACATAGACAATGCGTTTCGGCGCTGACCAACCGGCCGGCGGCGTGACCGCTGGGATCGCGTGCACACCGGTGTCAATACCGTCTGCGTAGACAGTGGCCCGCACAGGCCCAAACGGGTGCAACGCCACCAAGGCTTTGAACAGCTCAAA
>JABMMH010000377.1 GCA_013205645.1 Polaromonas sp.
TCATCGGCATCGTCAACCACCCGAACGCCAGCGCAGCGCGGCCGGCGCTGAACAGCTTGATCGAATGGGCCGCGCAAGACCGACAGTGAGGTTAATCGCGGGCCGGCGTGTGCGCTCAGATGGAGCAGCCTAAACTGGCTCCATGATTCCTTTCTCAGTACTTGACCTCGCCCCCATCGTCGAAGGCAGTGATGCCGCCGAGTCTTATCGCAACACCTTGAGCTTGGCGCAGCACGCCGAGCGCTGGGGTTACAAGCGTTACTGGCTGGCCGAACACCACGGCATGCCGGGCATCTCCAGTGCCGCTACGTCGGTGCTGATCGCGCATGTGGCTGGCGGCACCAAGAGCATTCGCGTGGGGGCTGGCGGCATCATGCTGCCGAACCATTCGCCCTTGGTGATTGCCGAGCAGTTTGGCACGCTGGAGTCGCTGTTTCCGGGCCGCATTGACCTCGGTTTGGGCCGTGCACCGGGTTCTGACCAGATCACGGCGCGGGCCTTGCGCCGCAACCTGTCATCTGATTCAGACGCGTTTCCGCAAGACGTGATGGAGCTGATGGATTACTTTTCGGACTCGCCGCGTCAGCCCGTGCGCGCGGTGCCCGGCACCGGTCTGCACGTGCCGATGTGGATCTTGGGGTCGAGCTTGTTTGGCGCGCAGTTGGCCGCCGCTTTGGGTTTGCCCTTTGCGTTTGCCTCGCATTTCGCGCCCGCGCAAATGATGCAAGCCATTGAAATTTACCGTGCGCGCTTTCAGCCGTCAGCACGGCTGGCCAAGCCCTACGTGATGCTCGGCTTCAATGTGTTTGCCGCCGACACCGATGAAGAAGCGCAGCTCTGCGCGACCTCACAACACCAAGCGTTCGTCAACTTGCGCAGCGGTCTACCAGCCAAATTGCCGCCACCCAAGGCTGACTTCTTGCAAAGCATCGGGCCGCAAGAACACGCTTTGCTGGACTCCGTGCGTCAGAGTTACGCCATTGGTTCGATCGACACCGTGCGGCGTGAAATGAACGCCTTCATTGAGCGCACCGGCGCCGATGAGTTGATGATCGCCGGCCAGATTTTTGACCACGACGCGCGCCTGCGCTCTTACGAAATCACGGCTGAACTGCAGCGCGCGTAAGCCTGTCCCGCACGCCGTCCCAGTCGGTCGCAGCGGGCAGTGTTTCCACCCAGATCTGAGCCACGCCCTGCGCATCGAATTCGCGCAACACGGCAAAAAGTTCGTACGCCACTTGCGTCGCTTGCAGCGGCATGGCGCGGTACAGAACTGATGCCTCGTTGATATCTGCAATCGAGTACGCATAAACAGCGATGCGTTGAGATGGCTCAACCGCAGCCAAGGCTGCTTGCAATTCAATCTTGTCCATCAAGCGCACTTTGGCGTTGGGCGCGTAGTGCGACGCCAACGTGCCCGAAGCGCGTGGGGCGTTGGACGCCAGCGCTTCGTTGTCGAGCACCGGCTGACCGCAAGCTGCTTCGAGTTGCGCACGCGTCAGCACGCCGGGGCGCAGCAACACCGGCTGGCCTCGGGTGCAGTCGACGATGGTCGATTCAATTCCTACGTCGCACGGTCCGCCGTCAAGCACGAACAGGGAATCGCCCATTTCATCGGCCACATGCGCGGCCGTGGTTGGGCTGACGCGGCCAAAACGATTTGCACTGGGACCGGCAACGCCGGTGCGGCAGGCGTTCAGCAGTGCTTGCGCCACCGGGTGTGAGGGGCAACGCAGGCCAATCGAGTCTTGGCCACCGGCCGCTGCCGTGGCAACACCGGGCTTGCGCGGCAAGATGAGGGTCAGCGGACCGGGCCAAAAAGCGGCTATCAAACGGGCGGCAAATGCGGGCACGCTGCTGGCGTAGTCCAGCACTTGCTGAGCTTCAGCGATGTGCACGATGAGCGGATGATTGAATGGCCGGCCCTTGGCGGCAAAAATCAGCGCCACCGCCGCGTCGTTGGACGCGTCAGCGCCCAAGCCGTAGACGGTTTCAGTCGGCAAGCCGATCAGCTCGCCGCTGTGGATCAGGCGAGCAGCCTCAGCAATGGCCAAGGGATCTGTGCCAGAGTGAATCATTCAGCGGCTTTCAAGGCCGGGCAAGCTCAGCAGCGCCGCCACTTGGTGCGCGGTGGCTTGCACGGCCGCCACGCTGGCGCCGGTGATATTCAGGTGGCCCATCTTGCGGCCGGGGCGGGCTTGCGTTTTGCCATACAAGTGCAAATGCGTGCCGGGCAAGGCCAGCACAGCTACCCAGTCGGGCGTGCGCTCAAGGCCTTGCGCGTCAAACCAGCTGTCGCCAAGCAAGTTCAGCATGATGGCCGGCGAATGCTGGCGCGGTGTAGGCAATGGCAAGCCGGTGAGCGCGTGCACCTGCAAGTCAAATTGCGATGTGTCGCAAGCGTTCATCGTGTGGTGGCCGCTGTTGTGCGGACGCGGCGCCATTTCATTGACGACCAGCGTGTCTTCAGCGGCGTTGCCCGAGGCGCTGGCCAGCACAAAAAATTCCACACACAGCACGCCCACGTAGCCGATCTGCGCGGCAATGGCTTCGGTGGCGGCGCGTGCTCTGGCTGATAAGGCGGCCGGCAGGCAGCCCTCATGAGCGTGCGTCACCGCCAAGATGCCGTCGACATGCACA
>JABMMH010000378.1 GCA_013205645.1 Polaromonas sp.
CCGTTGCCCGGCTGCGTCGTCAGCAGGTCGTCCTCGGGGCCCAGCGCTTGGCCCGGCTCGGCCGAGTAGCGGTCAAAGCGGCGGATGAGCATGGCCTTGCGTGCGCCAACCGTGCGCACTTGCACCGGCGGCACGGTCAGCCCTGCCGCGGCTGCCAAGCGCAGTGCAGCGCATTCAATAGCCGGGATGTCGAAGCTGTCCTTGCGGCTGGAAAACTTGGCCAAGTACAGCACACCGTACTCGTTGCGCACCGAGGCCTTGGGCCGGGCACCGCCAAGCGCCGTGCCGTCCCTGAAGATGGCTTCAAGGTGCGCCGGAATCGGCAACCCCTCTTCGATGCGCTCAGCAGCCTCCATCAGGTGCGCCAGCTCATGAGAGCCGTTGCTGCCCTGCGTCGGTTCGTCGTGGATGGACTCACGGATGTCGAGCGCACCGACGCGGTCGCTGCCGGCGTGCAGCAAGTACTGCGACTCGGGCAGGCTGTTGGCCGGCACCTTGAGCTTGGCCTCGATGACGCGGCGACCCCAAGAGTCCGGCGCGGCGTCGCGGATGCCGCCAAAAAGAGGCAGACCGTTGGCCGGTAGCAGCCGCTTGCCCATCACCCCTGTTCGGTCCCGCAGGCTCAGGCTCACCGGGTCAACCTCGAGCGCGTCGCTGCGGCGCACGTAGTTCAGGCCGTAGGCAAAGCTGGATGCGAGGACGTTTGGACCCTCCTCAGTCATTAACAGCTGGCCACAAGGTGCCCAATTCGACGCCAAATGCGCGAAGACCATCAGTTTCAGTTCTTTGGCAGCCATGTTGGTTGTCCCTTCAGAACTCGAGTTCTTTGAGTTCGGCGATGCTCATGTCGCGCACGCGCTGAGTTTTTTCCCGCGCTGCCAGAGCGAGTAGAGCCGGGTCTGCCTCGGACAGCAGCTCCAACAAGGTGCTTCCCGGTGCGATGGCTTCTAGGTAGCGCAGGACCTGCCCGAACGCCAAGCCTGGGTCGCCCTTCTCCAGCCGGTAGACGGTGTTGCGCGAAAGGCCAGAGCGCAGCGCGGCATCCGTCTGCTTGACCTTGCGGGCAATCCGCAGGCGAGCCAGCAGCCGCCCAAGGCGGGTGCATTCCTCCAACTGGAGAGAGGAGAGCATCGTGAACTGACTGATTTTCATGTTCGATAAAGCGAGGGTTAAGTGACTGGTTGGTCGATTTAACGTGCATTATGTCTCGGTCGATTGTTCTCTGGAAAAATTATGTTCGTTAATTCGAGTTTAATAAAATTTATATGTGATTTTACGAGCAATTCTAAGAAATTGCGAGTGAGTCGCAGACGATCGATAACGCCGCAGCATAGCTCTCTAGGGTCGGTGAGGACGGTATTCGCCACGTGCGGTTGGAAAAATGGTGGATCTCGAGCGAAACGGGACCGAAAAACCGAGCGATGCAGCGTCGTACGGCTAACGCTGTAGCGAATTCACCTCAGAGTTCGGCCGTACTGGTGCAAACGCAGATTCAAGCTGCTGCTCTCAAGCTTTCTTGAATCTCAGCCAGCAGCGCTTTGAGTTGTTCGTAGTCCACGGGTTTGACCAAGTGGTAGTCGAAGCCTGCTGCGAGTGATCGGGCTTTGTCGCTGGCTTGACCATAGCCAGTGAGGGCAATCATCTTGGCACTTTGCAGGTGCGGCAGGCCCCGCAGTCGTTGGGCGAGTTCGGTGCCGTCCATGTCGGGCAGGCCGATGTCAAGAATGAAGATCGCCGGGCTGTCTTTGTCTGCATTGACTCGGTGTAGCGTTGACACCCCGTCAAAGCTGACGGCCACTTGAAAGCCATCTAATTCCAACAGCATGGCCAGTGTTTGGGCGGCGTCGACGTTGTCGTCGACCAAGTGCAGCTTGAGTGCTCGACCCGACGCGTTTGGCAATTCGGCCACAACCGGTGGTGGCAAATCTTCGATGCGGCCGCAGGGTAGATGCACGTTGAAGCTGGAACCCTTGCCAATCCCCGGGCTGTCTGCCGTGACCCGTCCACCATGCATTTGAATCAGGCTTTTGACCAAAGCCAAGCCAAGGCCCAGACCGCCTTGGCGACGGCCTGAAGAGCGTTCGCCTTGGGTGAACAAGTCAAATATTTCGGGCATCAGGTCAGGGTCGATGCCACTGCCGTTGTCGCCCACGGTCATGCGCAACTCGCCATTTTCAATGATCACCCGCAGCTCTAGATAACCGCCTTCAGGGGTGTACTTGGCCGCGTTGTTCAAGAGATTGCTGGTGACTTGCACCAGCCGTGCATGGTCACCGTTGACCGGCAGCGGGCCGGGTGGCAGTGCGACTGTCAAGTGATGCTGACTGGCCTCGATGAGGGGGCGAATTTGTTCCGTTGCCACGGCCACCACGGTGGCAAAGTCGATGGTTTCTAGCTTGAGCGTGACTTGGCCACGGGTGATTCTGGAGATGTCCAGCAGGTCATCAATGATGCGCGCCATGTGCTTGGCTTGGTTGCCGATGATCTGGCCGGTGCGCTGAATCAGCGGGTCGTCTTGCGCCGCTAGCTTGAGCATGTCTGCGCCCGTCATGATGGGCGCTAAGGGGTTGCGCAGTTCGTGCGCCAGCATGGCGACAAATTCATCTTTTCGCTTGTCAGCGCGTTTCAAGGCGTCGGCCAGGTCGACCAGCTTTTCACCTTCGCGGGTCAGCGCTTGGCGCTGTTCATACAGTCGGTCCAGCATTTGGTTGATGGACGACGACAAGCTGGCGACTTCTTCCGTGTCGGTGGTTTGCGCGCGCTCTTGGCTTAAACCATCCCTCACCAAGTGGCTGGCAAACAGCTGCAGCTTGCGCAGGTCGCGGGTCAGCACCGACGCCATGTGCGCGCCGCCAATCACCACGGCGATAAACAGCCCGAGCACCAACAAAAAGATGGGCAAGTACAAAGGCGACAACGAGCGGTTGCTGTCCAGCAGCGACATGCCTTGAATCCGAAAGTCAAGCGCGCTGAAAACTGCGGGCACGGCCACCGGGTTGCTCTTGGAGCGTTCGTCGGCGAATTGTGGGCCCCAGAGCAGCTTCATGTGCTCATCAGAATGCAGCGAGTTCAGCGCTATTTTGTACAAAAGTCCGCCTTTTGGCGTTGTTGAACTGGGGTAAAGCAAAGGTGAAAAGGCCACCAATTCGGGGCGTTCATCGCGCAGAAAAATCTCAGACGCGGGGCGTCCCAGTGTCAGTTTTTCTCGCATCCAGGCACGCTGCTCAGCGCTGAATGCCGCATTGTTGCTGGCGATCTCACCGCCTGCATAGTCGGTGAAAAGGACCTGTATCGGGATGCCGTTGACCTGCCGAATGCCCGCCAGAAAGGGCAGCAGATAAATTTCTTTGCCTGTGCGGTCGACCAGCCCGGTGGACAAAATCGTGCTGCTCGCCACTTCCGTCATGCGGGTGGCGAGGGCGGTCAGGTTGAGGCCAATGGTTTGCGCGTGAAACTGCCGTTCGCGTGCGGCGAGTTCGTGCATGGCATCTTCGTGCTGGCGCGTCAGCAACCACCATGATGCCAGGGATGTCAGCAGCAATGCGCCAGCCGCCAAGCCGGCTGCAGCCAAGGCAAAGCGCCTGGCCAAGCTGCTGGGCAGAGAGGGTCTTGTCAACACGCCAGAAAGCCGGAAACGGAATTAAGGAGCCCGAAGTTCTCGAGGGGTCGCGTTGCTGGGCTTTTTTGAGGCATTGGCCATCGGATGAGTTAGGCTGCAATTCTCACCGAAAACCATCCGCTTCGCCCTCGTGGGCGGCGTCTTTGCGTGTAACAAATGCGTAACAAATACCTTGAAAATGCGTGGCCAAGCCGGCAGAACGCCGCTTGGCCTTAGCGGTACAAAACCGTGATGCTGATCCGCCGATTGCGCGGGTCGAGTGGATCATTTGTGTTGTAGGGAGCGGTGTCGGCGACCCCTTCAATCCGCGCAAAGCGGCTTGATTTGACGCCATTTTTCTCCACCAACTGGCGCGTGGCTTCAGCCCGCTCTGCGGACAAGGACCAATTGTTGCGGTTGTCTGAATTCGAAAACGCCACGCTGTCAGTGTGGCCGCGCAGGGCCAGTTTGTTGGGCATGGTGCTGAGTGATTTGGCCACTTCGTCAAGCAAGGCCTGGGCACGCGGCAGCAGGCGCGTGGTGCCCAGGGCGAACATGGCGAAGTCAGCTTTTTCGATGATCTCAATGCGCAGACCGTCTTTCTCGCGAACGAACTTGACTTGCTCTTTCAGGTTCTCAAGGTTCGGGCTTTTCTCCAGCCGCTCACTGACTTCTTTTTCAAGCTTGTCAAAAGCCGCCTTGTCGGCATCTTCCACAATTTTCTTTTTCTCAGCCTCGCTGACTTGGTCGGGGTTGGCTCGTTCGTTGCTATTTGGCGACGGGTCATTCTCTGTCGGGCCGCCTTCGGAGCGCGGCGTCAGCCGCTCCATGGCTGCCGTCTGTTTGGCTGAGAAAGGGAAGCCATCGGGGTCAATGATGGAGCGGCCACCCAGAATGCCGTTGGAGCCGGCCAACTGGCCCATGTTGACGTTGCTGTGGGAGGTTGATGGTTTGAAGTAATCAGCAATACTTTTGCGCTGATTTTCGTTGGTGGCACCCAGCAGCCACATGAGCAAAAAGAAGGCCATCATGGCCGTCATCATGTCGGCCAGGGCGATCTTCCAAGCGCCTCCATGGGCGCCGCCATGGCCGTCTATGATTTTTTTAACCACGATGGCGGGCGCCAGCGCTGCAGGAGGCGCTTCTTCTTCAGGGGGTTTTTCAGCGGCGGCGGCCTCAGCGGCCGCGGTCGCCTCTTTGA
>JABMMH010000379.1 GCA_013205645.1 Polaromonas sp.
AAGAACTCAAACGCCCGGTCTCGCTCTTTGTCGGGCGCGTTTCTTACGAAAAAAACATAGAGACTTTTCTGCAGTTGGACATTCCCGGCACCAAGGTGGTGTGTGGCGTTGGGCCTTTGGAAGCGTCGCTCAAAGCGCGTTATCCGAAAGTGCGCTGGCTCGGCCTGCTGGCCCGCGAAGAATTGGCCAAGGTCTATGCCGCTGCCGATGTGTTTGTGTTCCCGAGCAAGTCAGAAACCTTTGGCTTGGTCATGCTCGAAGCCATGGCTTGCGGCACACCTGTGGCCGCATACCCGGTAGACGGTCCGTTGGAAGTGCTGAACACGCCCGACGGTCACAAGGGCGGTGTGCTGCATGTGGATTTGAAGCAGGCCTTTGCTGCTGCATTGGCCGTTGACCGTGCACAGGCCCGCGCACGCGCGCTGGAATTCAGCTGGCGACAGGCCGGACAAATGTTCCAAGACAACTTGGTCGCCGCCAGGCCTGTCAGCAAGTTCCCGCGTGAGCTGGATGTGTTGAAGTCTGCTTAGTTTTTTAAGCGGATTGACCGCTCAGCCTGCGGGCCAGCCGGGTAGCGATGACAGTTTGTTCAACAACACGGCGCCAGCGTCATCCAGGCTGGTGTCGTTCAAGATACGCACGCAACGACAAGACGTCGGCACGCTGAAGGAGACGGCTCGCTGTACGCGTGCATCAACCACCTCAGGCGTTTCGCGTTGACGGGCCAGCAGTCGAGCGCGAAGAATGTCAGCGCTGGCGCTGATGTGCAACACGTTCAAGCCGCCGAACTGGCGCAGCGCTTCTGGCAGGTAGGCGCGTGAGCCGTTCACCAGCAACCATTGCTGCTGTTGAAGAGGCTCCAGTTCGCCATGGCGCACGCCGTACTGTCTGCCGTTGGCAAGCCAATGCATGGCAAATGACTTTTCCTTTTGCAGGCGATCAAAGCTTGCTGGGTCCACGCTTTCGTGTTGCTCGCCCAGTGCTTGCAGTGGCCGGTCAATGGTGCGCTTGGCGAAGTGGATGGGCGACTGTGGTGGCAGTTTGTTTTTGAGCCAGTCCAGCAGGCTGTCTTTGCCGGCACCTGACGGACCCATCACATAAATCAGGCGTTGGTTCATGCTGCAAACCTGAAGTGCTCTTGCAACACGAAGTCTGCACCTTGCGTGGGTTCAGCGAAAAGCGCCAGTGTTTCAAATCGGCAGGGCGGCAATTTGGCGAACCAGTCTTGCGCGCCCCGTTGCAGGTTTTGCACTTGCTGCGAGTTCAAGTGTTTGAGTGAGCCCGTCAACGAGCAATGGAGTTGAAATTGATCCAGCACGAAGGGATAGCCCCAGCGTCCAAGATGCGCATCTTGCGCGGGTGACAGTGGGGCTTGGCGCCGGCGTTGCAACTCGGTTGCTGACAACGGTGCAGCCAATGAGTGCAGTTCCATGACGCACCTAGCGGCTATGGCGTCGGCTTCTGCGCTGCGGGTTTGTGGCGCGAGCGCTAGAAAATCATCGAGCAGTGTGACCTTGAGTGGCGGCATTTCTAAGGCGTTGGAACGCGCGGCGATCGTTGTCAGGGCTTCACGCAGCTGACCTGCATTTACGCTAGCAGCCAAGCTGAAGGGGGCTTTCAGCGTCGCGTGCCAGCCGTAGCGACGCGGCGCTGCAGTCAGCTGCTGGAACGCATCGTCGCTGATGCCCTTGATCGCAGGCATGGGCTTGAGTGGCTGTCCAGCAGCACAACGTCCCAGCCACTGACTGCCGGCGTGCCACCACGGACCGTCCGGCGGTGGTGCAAAGTAAACCGCATAACGATAGGGCGGTGAGGGCGTGAGCAGGGCGTTAGTCATCGTGGCGTATGGTTAGTTTGACTCGGTCACCGGCAAACCAAGTCGTTGAAAATTCAATCGGGGTTCCCGCGCTGTCGACGTTGACGCTGGTCACTTCCAGCACCGGCCTGTTGACGGGTTGGCGCAAGTGCGCAGCGATGGCTGCCGTTGGCGTCTGGGCTGTGATGCGACTTTCTTGCCGGGTGTAATCGGTCAGGCCACAGGCCGTGAAGGCTGCAGTGATCGAGCCTGTTTCCGCTATCACGGCATCTAATCCGGTGAAGCGTGGCAGCGGGAAATAGCGCTCACTGACATGCAAAATTTGGCCTTCAGCTTCGCCCAGCACGCTCAGGCACAGCAGCTTGCTGCGCGCAGGCAAGGCCAAGGCTTTGGCTTGTGCACTGTTGGCTCGCACGGTGCTGGCCTCTAGCACTTGCAGCCCACCGCGCAGACCGGCTTGCACCAGACTGTGTCGGTGTCGCGTGCGTTTACCGAGCATCAGCTCCACCGCAAAGTCTTCCACGTAGGTGCCGCTGCCTTGGGTCACGCGCACCAAGCCCTGGCTCGACAAGCTCGCCAGTGACTTTCGAATGGTGTGCCGGTTCACGCCAAATAGTTCGGCCAGCGCATGTTCTGAAGGCAAACGTTCACCGGGCGGGTAAGTCCCACTGCTGATGGCCTCGGAAATCTGCGCTGCAATGCGGTGCCAAAAACTCTCCCGGGCTGGCCGCTCAAGGCTGTCTGCCGCCGATGTCAGTGTTGTCATGAAATCTACTTATGTGATCGTTAAGCTTGGCGAAGTGAATTTATTTGTCTATACAACTTGAGGGTATCACCAGAATGTTTCATGCATTTGACAATCACGATCCAGCACCGCCGATGGTGCGTGCTGACTGGATGGCCTTGCTGTCACGGGCACCGCTGGACCTGCTGGAATCGGCTGTTGGCCCGCATTGGCCGGCTAAGCCGCACTGGCTCAGAGCACCTGAAACCGGTTTGATGATGGTTCAAGGTCGCGCCGGTTCCACCGGTGAACGCTTTAACCTGGGCGAGGTGACTGTCAGCCGCTGTGCCTTGCGTCTACAGGGTGCTCAGGCAGGCGCTGCCGTGGTCGGTGTCGCTTATGCCTTGGGTCGTTCGCACCGTCAGGTCGGGCTCGCGGCGGTGGCTGATGCTTTGCTGCAAGACAGCGCGCAGCAGAATTTACTAGAGCAAACATTGCTGAGCCCGGTGCGGCAACATCTGGCGCTGCTGCGCAGTCAGCGCGAGCAGCGTGCGCAGAGCACCAAGGTTGAATTTTTCACGGTGGCCCGCGAGTCGGCCTCGATGGACGACGAAGGAGAGGAGTCATGAGCGCGCACGATTTGTCAAATCTCGGTGCCGGCTTCACGCATGAGGCCTTCGGCAGTCAGGCGATGTTTCGGGTTGCTTTAAAGGCGCTGTCACACCCGGGCCGCTGCATGACGGTACGCCACGACGCAGAGGTGCCGCAGACCGGCCACTCAACTTCTGCGGCTTTGTTGTTGGCCCTGCTGGACTCCGATTGCACGCTGTGGCTGTCACCTTCTTTGGCGAACAGTGACGCCGCCGCTTGGCTGCGCTTTCACACTGGCTGCCATTTGGTGAGCAACGCTGAACAAGCCATGTTTGCATGGGTGGGGGCTGGCGACGCGATGCCCGCGTTGGCCAGTTTTTCGCAGGGCAGCGACAACGCACCGGACCAGTCTGCCACCTGCGTGTTGGACTTGCCATTGTTAGATGCCAAGGCACGCAGCGAGAGCGGCGTAGCGCAGTGGGCGCTCAGAGGGCCGGGTATTCAGGACGTCAACCATCTGTCTGTCGATGGTTTAGCCGTTGATTTTCTGGCGCAGTGGTCGGCCAACCATGCCAGCTTTCCGCGGGGTGTCGACTTGTTTCTGGCTTCGGCGCAGCAATTGGTTGGTTTGCCACGCACCACATCGATTCAATTGTCAGGAGGGTTTTGACATGTACGTTGCCGTCAAGGGCGGTGAAACCGCCATTCTTAACAGCTACCGCCTGCTGGCCGAACAGCGGCGCGGCGACAACCGATTGCCCGAACTCAGCGTGTCGCAGATTCAACAACAGCTCAAGCTGGCGGTTGACCGGGTGATGAACGAAGGTTCGGTCTACGACCCAGAACTCGCAGCATTGGCGATCAAGCAGGCC
>JABMMH010000380.1 GCA_013205645.1 Polaromonas sp.
CCGCCAGAGCGGCCGCCGCCGCCACCGCCACCGCCGCGGTAGTTACCGCGGTTGCCGCCTGTAGGCTGGCCGGAGGACGGGAAGCCTGAGGAAACATGGCTTGCCGGTTGCGCATCTTCGTCAAATGACTGTGGGCGCTGGCGTGGAGCCTGCGCTTGTTGCATGCGTGGCTGGGCTGGTTGACCGCCGCCTTGTGAGTAGCCAGTGTTCTGGCGTGGGCCGCGTCCACCGCCACCGCCGCCATTGCCGCCGTTACCACCAGCGTTTCCGCCGCCGTTGCCAGCGAAGTTACCACCACCGCCATTGCCACCGCTGCGGCCACGACCAGCATTGCCGCCGCCATTGCCGGCGTTGCCACCATTGCCGCCACCACCATGAGCGCTGCGGCCAGGTTGTTGCGGTTTGTTCTCGCGAATGCGGGTCATCATTTCAGAGCGTGCGGCCTTGGCTGCGGCTTGCATCACGTCACGGCTTGGTGGCTTGCCGAGGCCGCCCCAAATCGTTTGGCGACCCATGGCCAGCGGCTCTGCGCGTTCGCCTGGATCGGCTTCAAAGCCTGGCACCATCACCACGTCAATGTTTTGCTTGGTGAAGCGCTCGATGTCTTGCATGAAGCCTTCTTCGTCCAAGCAGACCAAGCTGACGGCTTCGCCGCTGTTGCCGGCGCGGCCGGTGCGGCCAATGCGGTGAACATAGTCTTCGCTGACGTTCGGGATTTCGTAGTTCACCACGTGCGGCAACTCGTCAATGTCGATACCGCGGGCAGCGATGTCGGTGGCCACCAGCGCGCGAATGTCGCCGCTTTTGAAGCCAGCCAGCGCTTGTGTGCGGGCGGTCTGGCTCTTGTTGCCGTGCAGCGCCATGGCGGGAATACCGTTTTTAGTCAGGTGTTCTGCCACATTGTTGGCGCCGAACTTGGTGCGCGTGAAGACCAGCACTTGGCTCCATTTTTGCTCAGTGATGATGTGCGTGAGCAGGGCCTTTTTCTTGGCGCGACCGACCGGGTGAATGGTTTGCGTGATGCGCTGCACCGTGGTGTTGCGCGGTGTGACCTGAATCGACACCGGGTCGCGCAGCAGGCCATTGGCCAGTTCGCGAATGTCGTCGCTGAAAGTCGCGCTGAACAGCAAGGTTTGCTTTTGTTTAGGAACCAGCGCCAGCACCTTTTTGATGTCATGGATAAAACCCATGTCCAGCATGCGGTCGGCTTCGTCCAGAATCAAAATTTGCACTTGGCTCAGGTCCAGCGTGCCTTGGCTGGCGTGGTCCAGCAGGCGGCCTGGGGTGGCCACCAAGATGTCAACGCCGCGGCGGAGTTTTTCAATTTGCGCGCCCATACCGACGCCGCCGAACATCACCATCGAGGTGAGGTCCAGGTACTTGCCGTAAGTGCGAACGCTTTCTTCGACCTGCGCCGCGAGTTCGCGGGTTGGCGTCATGATCAGCGCACGAACGGCATTGGCGCCGCGTCGGTTGGTCAGGCGTGGCTCGGTCGACAGGCGTTGCAGCAAAGGCAGCGTGAACGCTGCGGTTTTGCCGGTACCCGTCTGGGCGCCGCCCAGCAAGTCCGTGCCGGCCAGAACCGCAGGAATAGCCTGGGCCTGAATCGGGGTGGGTGTGTCATAGCCTTGCTCAAGCACGGCTTTCAGAATGGCCGGGGCCAAATTCAATTCTTCAAATGTCATGTGTTTGCGTCCTTGGGACGCTTTAGATCGGCCTGTGGGTGCCTTGTTTGAAGCAACCCGCCAGTCAAAGGCAGATGGGGTCAGGAGTTGGGCTAAAAACACAACTCTGTCAGAGAAGGTATGCCCAAATGCCGCAGGGTACTGGAGCCCAGCGACCTGTGTATTGTGGCATGGAACGATAATCTTGTAATCCGGGCAATAACCACCACGTGGTTTGGCATACCCGTTCGGCTCTTCGTTGCCGCCTTTTGACAGCCCCCTTTTTTGAGAAGTGATCCCTGATGGCCCAGTACGTTTTCACCATGAACAAGGTCTCTAAGACCGTGCCTCCAAAGCGGCAAATCCTGAAGGATGTGTCGCTGAGTTTTTTCCCAGGCGCCAAGATCGGCGTGCTGGGCACCAACGGTTCCGGCAAGTCGACCTTGCTCAAAATCATGGCCGGCCTCGACACCGAGATCGATGGTGAGGCCGTGGCCATGCCGAACTTGAACATCGGCTATCTGCCCCAAGAACCCAAGCTCAATGACGCGCACACCGTGCGCGAAAGCGTTGAAGCTGGCATGGGTGCCGTGTTTGCTGCCAAGGCCCGCCTTGACGCCGTCTACACCGCTTATGGCGAACCTGA
>JABMMH010000381.1 GCA_013205645.1 Polaromonas sp.
GTGTAACCAGCTTCTTTGGCAATTTCGCGGACGCTGGCGCCTTCGATGCCCCGTTTTTCAAAGACCGCACGGGCGGCTTTGAGCAGCAGTGCGCGGCGCGTGTCGTTCATCGCCTGCTGGCGGTCCAGTCTTGCTTGCATGGGCTTGAATATAACCCCAAAGCTGGCTTGCAAGCCCCAGATTGAACATCAAAACACTGTATTGAACGCCGTTCAATTTAAAACTAGAATGTGGCCAACACAACCCGGAGATTCGTCATGAACGCACCTGCCCCTGTCGCCACCCTGATGTCCGGCGACGACTTTCGCGAGTCGCTGCGGCGCTACAAACCACGCGTTTTTCTGGACGGCCAGCAAGTCGCCAGCGTGGTGGACGAACGCGGCTTTGGCCCGGGCATCAATGCGATTGCGCTGACCTACGACTACGCGCTGAAAGCCAAATACGCGCCCATCATGACGGCGGTGCAGCACACCAGTGGCAAGTTGGTCAACCGCCTGAGCCACATCAACACCAGCAGCGGCGACCTGCTCAACAAGCTCGAAGCGGTGCGCCTGGTTTGCCAGGAAACCGGTTGCGCCCAGCGCTACTTGACGCACGATGCGCTCAACGCCATCGGCCAGGTCTCCAGCCGCATCGACGACGCGCGCGGCACCACCGAGAACACCGCGCGATTTTTGAACTACCTGCACCGCGTGCAGGACCAGGACCTGACGCTGGGCATTGCCATGACGGATGCCAAGGGCGACCGCAGCAAACGCCCGCATGAGCAGTCGAATGTCGACAGCTACCTGCACATCGTCGAGCGCAACGCCAAAGGGATCGTGATTTCAGGCACCAAGGCCATCGTGACTGGCGCGCCTTACGTGCATGAGCTGCTGGTCATGCCGTGCCGCAACATGGGCCGGGAAGACGCCGACTTTGCCGTTTGCTGCGCTGTGCCGGTCGATGCGCCCGGCATCACCATCATTGCGCGGCCGGCCGGCCGGCAAGGTGAAAAAGTCGAGCACGGCGCGCCGCTGTTCAGCCGCAAATACGGCCAGAGCACCGGCGTGGTGATGTTCGACAAGGTGTTGGTGCCCTGGGACAGCGTGTTTTACGCTGGCGAGTGGGAGCACACCGGCCACCTGACCTACAGCTACGCCACCCACCACCGCCACACCTGCATAGGCGCACGCGCCGGCTTTGGTGACTTGCTGATTGGCGCTGGCGCACTGATGTGCGAGGCCAATGGCTTTGACCCGGCCAAAGAATCGCATCTGCGCGAGCAGATGGTTGAACTGATCACCATCACGGAAAGTTTTTATGCCTGCGGCGTGGCCGCCAGCGTCTACGGCAAGCCGGACGAGCACAGCAAGACCTTCATGCCCGACCCGGTGTTTTCTAACATCGGCAAGCTGCTGCTGGCGACCAAGATTTACGACATGCACCGCATCGCGCATTACGTCAGCGGCGGCCTGATCGTCACCCTGCCTGGCCCGGACGAAGACCACAACCCCGAGACCGGCGCCAAATTGAGCGAAGTGTTGCGCGCCAACCCCGAGGTGCCCTACGAGCAGCGAATTGAAACCGCCCGTTTTATCGAAGACCTGACGGCCGGCTACCAGGGCGGTTGGTACAGCGTGATCAGCCTGCACGGCGGCGGCTCGCCGGCGGCGATGAAGCAAGAGATCTACCGCAACTACCCGATCGGCTCAAAAGTCGAACTGGTCGAGCGCATCCTGGAGCGCGGTGTGGCGGGAGAGGGCGTGCCGCACGACCCGGACCGGGCCATCACCAAAAATCGCCAGCCCGGCAAGTGCTGCGACACCGGTTGCACCACGCCCGGCCAGCCAGTGATGGTGGATTTGCCGGACGTGGCGGCAACCTTGCCGTCCAGGCGCGCCATGCCATAACCCAACCATGCAGCCGTACCTATGTCCGAAACTCATCAGCCCGCGTGACGCCAGCGCCTGCGCTGGCAAGTTGGACGCGCCACGGGTTTTCTGGGGCATTGTTGGTGATACGTGAAAAATCGTCGCTGTCGCTGTAAAGTCAAATTTGTACCAGGTTTTATTCTCAAAACCCTACACAACTGATGAAGGCGCAAACCATGAAAACACGGTCTCTCAATGCAAAATTAATCTCTCAGTCGCTGCCGATTGCACTCAGCGTGCTGGGTCTTTTGGGTGTGGCTTTCTCGCTGTCAGCCAACGCACAAACGGTGAATGTGCAGTTGAGTGGGGCGCAAGAAGTGCCAGCCGTCATGACGACTGCCACGGGCAGTGGGGTCATTGTGGTGGGCGCCGACAAGGCCGTCAGCGGCAGTGTCACGGTGTCTGGTCTGGAACCCACCATGGCGCATATTCATGAGGGCGCCGCGCCCAATGCCAACGGCCCGGTGATTGTTCCGCTGGCCAAAACTGCAGACAATGTTTGGTCTGTTCCTGCCGGCGCTAAATTGTCAGACAGCCAGTTTGACAGTTTTAAAAAGGGCAATTTGTATGTCAACGTGCACAGTGCAACCAACAAAGGCGGCGAAATCCGCGGCCAGATGAAGCCCTGAGCAAGCTGACATTGAAGCTGCATCCCAAAGGCTTAGTTGGCGGCAATGACGGCGCAAGCTAAGCGCGGGCCAGCATTGCCAGTGGGCTGGGTGGTGTAGTCATCGGGATCTCGGTGAACAATCAAACCGCGACCGATGATGTTGCTCACACCCGTGCCAACCGTGATGCCGGTCGATTCAAAAACCAGTTTGGCACGGCCATTGGCGTCTGCCTTGATGGACGGCAGGTCTCCTGCATGATGGGCTTGTGACGCATGGGCGCCATGGGCTTGTGCGGTCGGGTTGAAATGACCGCCGGTGCTCATGCCGTCACCGCTTGAACAATCCCCTTTGTCATGAACATGAAAGCCATGCTCGGCATTTGGCTTCAGTCCACTGATGTCCGCGTTGACCAGAACTTTCGCGCCAATTTGGCTGAAAGTGACCGTGCCCGAGGTGGTGTTTCCCTTGGTGGGCGTCAATGCGGCGCTCGCAGAAGGACCTTGTCCTTGGGTGGCGCAGGCTGTCAGCGAGCTCACGAGAATTGCAGCTAAAAGTTTGTTCATATGTGTCCTCATTAAAGTTAAAAAATCACCTCACCGAAAAACTGGCACAGGGCCGGTCGACTTGCAGGAAAAGCTCGGAACGCCCGCCAAGGCAGCGGCCAGATCGGCCGAGTCGAGCCGAGCCACCAGCCAGTCGGCACCGGCCCGCCAGTGAACCTGGCGGATGTGCACCTCGTAGCTTGCCAGCCACATCCGGGCGTGGTTGTGCAGTGTGCCGAAAGAATTCGCGCAAAACCTCGGGCAGCGCATCGCTCCAAGGCCTGTCCGCTGTGGCCGCGGTATTGGCTTGCTGCGGTTTCACACGGCCCTCAGTCGTTGGCTGGCGTGCGTGTGGGTGATTCGGAATCTTCGCGAAAAGTCGGTCATGGGCAATGGCTTGGTGTGTGCTAGAACATGCTGGAAACCATTTATATCGCAAGCCGTGCGCCGACGTGTTTTCCGGGAAATTAGGGCGCTTGGCCTGCTCTCGCATGTGTTGACGGCATGAGAAATATCAGCTGACACCGCCGCCACGCACGGCCAAAATCTGTCAAACTGATTGGGCGAATGGTTGGCAAGATGGACCCGGGTTCGCAGCGTTAAATTAAAAAATAAAAGGAGATCAGGTGCTCAAGCTAGATAAAAAAGTGGCGTTGGTGACGGGTTGTGGAACCGTTGGTGAAGGTTGGGGCAATGGCAAAGCCATCTCCGTTTTGCTCGCCCGCCAGGGTGCTAGCGTCTATGGTTGCGACCTGAACGCGGAGGCCGCACAGGCCACAAAAACACTGATTGAAGCCGAAGGCGGTGTGGCGCACGTTGAAGTCTGCAACGTGACCAAGGCCGCAGAGGTCAAAGCCTTGGTTGACGCTTGCATGGCCAAGTACGGTCGGATTGATATTTTGATCAACAGCGTCGGACGTTCCGAGCCGGGCGACCCGGTGACGATGGACGAAGAAGTCTGGGACGAGCAGATGGATGTCAACCTGAAAAGTGCTTTTCTTCTGTGCAAGCATGTGCTGCCGATCATGGAGCGCCAGGGCGGCGGATCGATCGTCAATATCTCGTCTATCGCCGGGCTGCGCTATGTTGGCAAGCCTCAAGTGGCTTATGCCGCGAGCAAGGCGGCTTTGATGCAGATGACGCAGACCACCGCGGTGATCTACGCGGCGCGCGGCATCCGACTCAACAGCGTGGTGCCGGGGCTGATTTTCACGCCCTTGGTCAAGCGTCTGGCCGACAAATATGCCAAAGGCGACTTCGACGGCTTTGTCGCCCACCGCCACAATCAAGTGCCCATGGGGCGCATGGGCGATGCGTGGGACGTGGCCAACGCTGTTCTTTTTCTGGCCAGCGACGAAAGTCGTTACATCACCGGCCAGCAGCTGGTGGTCGATGGCGGCATCACGGCCGCTACCCGCTAGGAGCCCGCATGGACAAAATAAAGGGCAGACTGCAGGGCAAAGTAGCCATCGTCACCGGCGCGGGCTGCGTCGGTCCGGGTTGGGGCAATGGCCGAGCCATTGCCGTGCGCTTTGCCGAAGAAGGCGCGCGGGTCTTCGCGGTCGACAAGGACCTGCGTGCGATGGACGAGACGCTGGCGCTGGTGCGCGCAGTCGGTGGCGACATCACGCCCTGCGCTTGCGACGTGACCGACAGCCGTGCGATCTCAGCACTGGTGTCGGCCTGCTTGGGCGCCTATGGCGGTGTAGACATCCTCGTCAACAACGTCGGTGGCCCCGCGCCCGGCGGGCCAGTGCAGCTGAGTGAAGAAGACTGGGGCCAACAAATCAACATCAACCTCAACAGCGTCTTTCTCATGTGCAAGTACGTGATGCCGGTGATGGAGAAAAAAGGAGCGGGTGCGATTGTCAACATCGCGTCCACCTCGGGCATTCGGTGGACGGGCACGGCCGCTGTGGGTTACGCCAGTGCCAAGGCCGGCGTGATCCAGTTCGGCCGCGTGGTCGGTGTCGAGTACGCCAAGAAAGGCATCCGCGTCAACACGGTGTTGCCGGGCCAATTGCACACCCCGTTGGTGGACGCGGTACTGGCCAAAGACCAAAGTGGCGGCGACATCGAAGTCTTGCTAGCGCGCCGCCAGTCGCGCATCCCGATGCCCTTCATGGGCGACGGTCGTGACACGGCCAACGCGGCACTTTTTTTGGCGTCGGACGAGGCACGTTGGATCACCGGCACCGAAATCATCGTCGACGGCGGCATGAGCGCGCGTTGCGACTGAGCCATCATCAACAACAGCAAGGAGACAAAAATGAACATCACAAAACGCTTGGTATTTCTCGCGGCGGCTGCCGCTGGTCTGCTTGCCTTGGCGGCCTTGCCGGCCCGGGCCGCGGACAACTTTCCTAGCAAACCCATCCAGCTGGTCATCCCGTTCGCCCCGGGGGATACCGACAACATGCTGCGTCCATTCGCCGAAAAAATGGGTGAGTTCCTTGGCCA
>JABMMH010000382.1 GCA_013205645.1 Polaromonas sp.
AGCGCCTTGTTCATCATGGTCGCCGAGTCGACCGATATCTTTCGGCCCATGACCCAATTCGGGTGGGCACAAGCTTGGTCTGGCGTGACGTGCCGCAAGGTCTGAGGATCACGCTCGCGAAACGGCCCGCCTGAAGCCGTCAGGATAATTTTTTCAACCCGCTCCGACCAAGTCGCAGGGTCTTCAGGCAAGGACTGAAAAATAGCCGAATGTTCGCTGTCAATCGGCAGCAGTTGAGCGCCGCCTTGACGCACCGCGTCCATGAACACCTCGCCACCGACCACCAAGGCTTCTTTGTTGGCCAACAGCAGGCGCTTGCCGGCCTTGGCCGCAGCCAGGCACGGCGGCAGTCCGGCGGCACCAACGATGGCGGCCATGACGGCGTGCACCTGCTCATGCGAGGCGATCATCTCCAGCGCTTCAGGGCCAGACAAGACCTGTGTGGCGAGGTTGTTGGCGCGCATTTTGTCAGCCAGCAACTGCCCGTGCGGCAGGCTCGCCATGACCGCAAAAGTCGGTTTGAAACGCTGACACTGGGCCAACATCAGGTCGACCTGCGTGGCCGCACTGAGGGCAAACACCTCGAAGCGCTCAGGGTGCATGGCCATGACGTCCAGCGTGCTGACACCGATGGAGCCCGTTGACCCTAGAACCGTGATGCGTTGTTTCATGGCAGACATTTCAGGCTCACAGACTGGCCAGCATCATCGCCAAAGGCAGCGCTGGCAACAAAGCATCAACCCGGTCTAGCACACCACCGTGGCCAGGCAGCAAGCCGCTGGAGTCTTTGGCGCCAGCGCTGCGCTTGACCAGCGACTCGACCAGATCGCCGACCACACTCATGGCCGACAGGAAAATAACCGCGATCAACATCACGGCCCAGCCATGTCGGCTGAGCAGCGAGGAATAAATGCTGGCGGTGAGCGTCGCACCGCTGCGGTCAAGCAAGACCCAACCGAAGGCCAACAGCAACACGCAGACCATGCCGCCCCACACACCTTCCCAACTTTTGCCGGGACTGATGGACGCGGCAAGCTTGGCTTTAATGAATCGGGTGCCAAAGGCTTTGCCAGCAAAATAAGCGCCGATGTCAGCCGTCCAGACCAACACCATGACCGACAACAAGAAGTTGACGCCCATGACGCGCGCTTGCGCCAAAGCCAGCCAAGCCAGCCAAATCGCTACTGCGCCCAACACCAAGCGCAGCGACTTCGGGATCTTCGGCCAACCGCTGACCCCGCTGCGCAGCAACCAAGCGCCAGCCAAGACCCACGCGGCACCCGCAGCACTCCACAACCAAGGCAAAGACTGCGTCAACAAGCCGGCATACCAAGACAACAGGCTGGCCAGCAGACACGAAAAACCAATCAGCACAGACATCGGCTGACTGCAGCCATTGAGCCGACCCCACTCCCAACCGCCGGCAGAAATCAGCACCAAGGTGATGGCGCAAAACGGCACGTAAGACGGATAGAACAGGGCGGGCAACAAGATCGCCAACAACACCACCGCAGTGATCACGCGCTGTTTGAGCATCAGACGGCCTTCATGGGTTGACTGGAATGCTGCGGCACTTGAATCGCCAGTTGCGCCGAGGTTTGGCCGAAGCGCCGCTCACGTGAGCGAAAGACCGCAATCGCTTCATCCAATGCCCCTTCGTCAAATTCGGGCCAGAGCTTGTCGGTGAAATGCAGCTCGGCATAAGCGGCTTGCCACAGCAAAAAATTGCTGATGCGGAGTTCACCACCGGTGCGGATGAACAAATCCGGATCAGGCACATGGGCGAGTGCCAGCGCACGGTCAAGCGCCAACTCGGTGATGGCTTGACCGCTGTCAGCGACTTTTTGCGCCGCCTGCGCAATATCCCATCGACCGCCGTAGTTGAAGCAAATATTGAGCACCAAGCCGGTATTGGAAGCGGTGATGTCTTCAGCGCTGCTGAACGCCGTTTGCATCGCGGCGGACAGACGTTGTCGGTCGCCAACGAAATGCAAGCGCACACCGTTTTGTTGGAGGTCAGCGACTTCACTGGTGACCGCACGAGCCAACAGGTCGATCAAACCAGACACTTCTTCAGGCGGACGGTTCCAGTTTTCTGAAGAGAAAGCAAACACCGTCAGCACGCCAATGCCGCGCGCAACGCAAGCTTTGACGCAGCGGCGCAGTGCTGTCACGCCTTGCTTGTGGCCAGCGATACGCGGCAAAAACCGCTTGCCAGCCCAACGCCCGTTGCCATCCATGACGATGGCCACGTGATGCGGCATGTTGCTGAGCACGGGAGTGGCCATGGCTGTCAAACTGACGGGTGGCGTGTCAAACCGCCATGATGTCTTGTTCCTTGCTGATGACAAGCTTGTCGACATCGGCAATGAAACGATCGGTGAACTTTTGAATGTCTTCTTGGGCGCGGCGCTCGTCGTCTTCAGAGGCGACCTTGTCTTTCACCAGCTTTTTGACGCCGTCATTGGCATCACGGCGCAGGTTACGAATGGCCACCTTGGCGTGCTCGCCCTCGCCTTTAACGATTTTGGTCATTTCCCTGCGGCGTTCTTCGGTCATGGCCGGCATTGGCACCCGAATCAAGTCACCCTGCGAGGCCGGGTTCAAGCCGAGATCGGAGTCACGAATGGCTCTCTCGATCTTCGCGCTCATGCCTTTTTCCCAAGGCGAGACGCTGATCGTGCGGGCATCCAGCAAGGACACGTTGGCGACTTGGCTGATGGGCACCATCGAGCCGTAATAGTCGACCTGAACGGTGTCCAGCAGGCCGGGATTGGCCCGGCCGGTGCGGATTTTGGTCAGCGCTTGCTTGAAGTTTTCAAGCGACTGCTGCATTTTTGTTTCGGCGATGGTTTTTGTGTCTTCGATGCTCATGGGTGCTTCTCCGTCTACGACAAAATTCAAGTTTACAAAAGAAGGGGCCAGGACGGCGGTGCCTTCCATGTCAAATATGGACCAGCGTGCCTTCGTTCTCACCCATCACCACGCGCTTGAGCGCACCAGGTTTGAAAATACTGAAGACTTTCACCGGCAGTTTCTGGTCACGGCACAAGGCAAACGCTGTGGCGTCCATGACTTCAAGGTTCTGGCCCATGGCTTCATCAAAAGTGATGGTCTCGTAACGCGTGGCGTTCGGGACTTTGCGCGGGTCAGCGCTGTAAACGCCGTCTACCTTGGTCGCCTTCAAAACGATCTCTGCGCCAATTTCTGCGCCACGCAAGGCGGCTGCAGTGTCGGTGGTGAAAAATGGATTGCCAGTGCCGGCCGCAAAAATCACCACCTTGCCCTCTTCCAGGTACTGCAAAGCCTTGGGACGCACATAGGGTTCGACCACACGCTCAATGGCGATGGCCGACATCACGCGAGGCGTTAAACCGGCCTTGTCCATCGTATCGCCCAAGGCCAGCGCGTTCATCACGGTGGCCAGCATGCCCATGTAGTCAGCTGTGGCCCTGTCCATACCGACCGAACCGCCTGCCACGCCGCGAAAAATATTGCCGCCGCCGATGACGATGGCCAGCTCGACCCCCAAGCGCGAGACCTCGGCAATCTCTTCGACCATCCGCACAATCGTCGCCCGGTTGATACCGAAAGCATCGTCACCCATCAAGGCTTCACCTGACAGTTTGAGCAAAATTCGCTTGTAGGCTGGCATGGCGAGTCCGTGAGTGAGGGTTGATGGAATGGAGCGGCGCTTGACCCGTGAAGGAGAAAGCAGTTTTATCAGGCAGCTTTGGCCGCAGCGATCTGAGCAGCCACTTCGGCAGCGAAGTCGTCAACCTTCTTCTCGATGCCTTCGCCGACCACGTACATGGTGAAAGCTTTCACCGTGGTCGCGCGTTCTTTGAGCATCTGCTCAACCGTTTGCTTGTCATTTTTGACAAACGACTGGTTGAAAAGACTGACTTCCTTGAGGTACTTCTGCACGCCACCATCAATTCGCTTGGCCACGATTTCAGCGGACTGAACCGGCTTGCCTTCGGCTTGGGCTTTGGAGGCATCTTCAGCTGCTTTGGCCGCTGCCACCGAGCGCTCTTTGGCGACCAGTTCAGCAGGCACATCAGCGCTAGACAGTGCCACTGGCTTCATAGCAGCAACGTGCATGGCAACGTCTTTGGCGGCGGTTTCGTCGCCCTCAAACTCCACCACCACGCCGATACGCGTGCCGTGCAAGTAAGAAGCCAACTGGTTACCCGCATCGAACAACTTGAAGCGGCGAACACTCATGTTCTCGCCGATCTTGCCGATCAGGCCTTTGCGCACATCTTCGATCGTCGGGCCAAAGCCGTCCATCGCGAAAGGCATGGCGCCGATAGCTTCGACGTCAGCAGGCTTGTGCTTGACGATGCCTTCGGCCACAGCCTTGACCAGACCCAGGAAACTGTCGTTCTTGGTGACAAAGTCGGTTTCGCAATTGACTTCAA
>JABMMH010000383.1 GCA_013205645.1 Polaromonas sp.
GTCAAGTTGCGTCGCCTGCACGAACTGCAAGCCGCCATTGACACCAACGTGCGCGCCATCAGTGCCAGCCGCCACGGCACCGTGCAGCGCATTTTGGTCGAAGGCACGTCGCGCAAAGACGCCACCGAACTGATGGGCCGTACCGAGTGCAACAGGGTCGTCAATTTCAAAGGCCCAGCCCGCTTGGTCGGCCAGATGGTCGACATCAAAATCACCGAAGCCATGCAGCGGTCGCTGCGCGGTGAAGTCGTGACCACAGAAGATCTGAGCTTGGCTGTTTGATGGGCGACAAGCTGCGCTTGTCTAGCAGCCGATGGCTGCAACGCTTTTCTTTCCGACAGCTGCTGGTGACTGCTTTTTTGCTGGTCGCAGCGCTGTTGGGGGCCGCCTCGCTCAGGGCCGTTTTCACCTTGGAACAGCTGACCCAACAAAGCCGCGACAGTGGCCTGCGTGCGCTGCAACTGAGTGCCGATGCGCAGTCTCTGGCAGAACGCAGTATTTCGATGGAGCGCAGTTCACGGCAATCGGTGGTGCTCGACGACCGCGGCTTGCGCGAGCGTTTCCGCGAGGAAGCCGAAGAGGCGGGTAAAACCATCGACATGCTGGCCCGCGAAGGTGAATCCCTCGCCGCTGCGCAGCGCTGGCGCCAGCACATGCAGAGCATTTCGCGGCTGCTCAGCGGTCCGCCTGAAACAGCGCTGGACCGCGACCGTCAACTGACGCAAGAGTTTCGCCTGCTGGACGGCATTCATGCCAGCATCGGGCAGCAGGTTCGGCAAACCTTGCAACGCCGCAATCAGGCCTTGATGGGCCAACTGGAAGACAGCCGCCAACGCATGACGCAGCAAGTCATTTGGGCGATTGCGCTGGCCGTGGCCATGGCGCTGACCTTCAGCATCTGGTTCACCCGCCCGCTCAAGCGGCTGGAGCAAGCCATCGTGGGTTTGGGTGAAAACCGACTTGGCGCCAGCATTGCGATTGCCGGCCCCGCCGACTTGGCGCTGATCGGTGAGCGGCTGAATTGGCTGCGACTGCGGCTGGTCGAGCTGGACGCTGACAAGGCGCGTTTTTTGCGCCATATTTCACACGAACTCAAAACCCCGCTGGCCTCGCTGCGCGAAGGGGTTTCCTTGCTGCAAGACGGCGTCAGCGGCGTGCTGAGCGAAAATTAATTGGGGTCAGACCCCAATTTATCCCATGGGTTAAAGACCTTCACGCTAGCAGCCTCATAGGGCGCCGTATCGCGTGACGCCACAATAAACCCCCGCGAGATTGCGATGGCGGCTATGTAGCCATCGGGTGTTGGAAATCCGCGCCCGGCGACCTTGGCTGCCACTGCCAGCTCGGCATAGCAGCGTGCGGCATCGATGTCGAATGGCAGCACCCGATCCCGGAACAGCCTCATCAGGCCGTCAAGGGTCTGCGCCGACATGTCCTTGCGCTTGCCGACCGGCAGCGACCCGATGCCAAACAGCAGTTCGGCCAGCGTCACGCTGGACAGATACAGCGTCTCAAGGGCTTGATCATTCAGCCAGGCCCGCACAGCCGGGTGCGGCTGGGGCTTCATCGCTTCAGAAACGACGTTGGTATCGAGGACGATCATTCAAAACTCAGCGGCTTAGCAGGCGTCTTGTCTCGCGCTTGGTTGAAGACCTCGAAATCCTCGTTCGTCAGGCCAATCTGCCGACCCAACGCCGCAAGGGCGTCACCCAGGCGAACGCGCGTCTCTGGCTTGACGGCCGTCGCCAGAATCTCGCGCACTTCAGCCTCGGTGCTGTGCCCATGAAGAGCGGCCTGCACCCGCAACGCACGATGCACGTCGTCGGGCAGATTACGGACTGTCAGCATGGCCATAGCATCACCTCATAAAAATGAATTCAGTGCATTCATTATAATATTTTGAATGCACTACAGCAAGAAAGTGCTAGCGGTGCGTCAACGTGATTAGTTGGGGTCTGACCCCAATTAATTTAGCCTAGCGCAGCCCAAGGGTTCAACAAAAGCACGCCGGATGATTGGAAGTCAGGGACGTTTCGCGTCACCAAGGTCATGCCGTGAACGAGTGCGGTCGCGGCAATCAGGCTGTCCATGGCCGGGCGCGGGTCGGGCACATGCAGCGCGGCACAACGCTGCGCGACGGCTGTATCAACCGGCAAAATGCGGCCTGCGAAAGCTGGCAAAACATGGCTTTCGAACCAAGCCCGGAAGATAGCGCCTTGTGGTTGGTCGCGGCGCTCGGCCAACAACACCCCTACTTCCAACTCCTGCACGGTAATGGCAGAGACATAAAGGTCCACAGCATCAACGCTGTCGGCCCACTTTTCGACGTTTTTATCAGCTTGGCCAAGACGAATTTTTCGCAGCTCAGACACCACGTTTGTATCCAGCAAGAACATCAAGAAAAATCCACAGGTCGCGCAAGCTCACGTGAGCGCGGAATGTCGAAATCAACTTTAGCGATACCCGGCATCGCCAGCAAATCGGCAATCTTCTGGGGGCTTCCGGTCAAGCGCCGGTAGAACTCTATGCTCATAAGAACATGGGCCGGACGGCCCCGGTCTGTGATGAACACCGGGCCATTGTTGGCAGCCCGTTTTGCCTCGCTCGCAGCCTGATTGAAC
>JABMMH010000048.1 GCA_013205645.1 Polaromonas sp.
ACATTGAACTGGTGGACTTTGCGGAACTCGGCCGTGAGCGCTGCGGGGGCCGCCACGTAACCGACTTTCCAGCCAGTGACGTGGTAGGTTTTTCCGAAGCTGCTGACAATGAAAGCTCGCGCCGCCAAGCCCGGAAAGCTCGCTGCGCTGTGGTGTTGTGCGCCTAGCGCAGCGTCAAACACCATGTGCTCATACACCTCATCGCTGATGAGCAAGATCTCCGTGGGTGCCAGCAAGGCTTGCAGCTTGAGCATCTCAGCTTCGGTCCACACTGTTGCGCTTGGATTGTGCGGTGAGTTGATGATGATGGCCCGCGTTTTGGGGCTGATGGCGGCGGCAATTTTCTCGAAGTCAGGGCGAAAAGTGCCGGGCGTCAGCGGCACCCGCACAACTTGGCCACCGGCCAATTCAATGTTTGGCACATAGCTGTCGTAACAAGGCTCCAACACGATGACTTCGTCACCCGGATGCACGATGGCGAGAATGATGGTGATGATGGCCTGCGTGGCGCCGGCGGTGACCGTGACCTCGGTGTTCGGGTTGTAGCTGCGGCCGTAGAGTGTCTGAATTTTGTCTGCGATGGCTTCGCGTAACACCGGAACACCGGTCATTGGTGGGTATTGGTTCAAGCCGCGCTGCATGGCGTCTGTGACCGCATTGACCAAGGCCGGATCACACTCAAAATCAGGAAACCCCTGACCTAAATTAACCGCGTTTTTTTCTGTGGCCAACGCCGACATGACGGTGAAGATAGTTGTGCCGACGTTGGGCAGGCGGCTGGTCAAGGCCGGTGTGTGCTCGCGCACGGCTTCTGGTGTTGTCGTTGAGTTCATAGGATCAAACTTCGTAGTCGTTGAGGCGGCCAGACATGGCTTTGGCGATGTGCTCACGGGTCAGCTTCTCGCTGACCAATTCAGCAAACTTGTAGACAAAATTGCGCAGGTAGGCGCTGCGTTTGAAGGCCACGCGAGCGACGTTCATGCCAAAGAGTTGCCCTGCCGGCAATGAGATCAGGTCCGAGTTGGTGCCATCGTCTTTCATGGCCATTTCTGCCACGATGCCGACACCCAAACCAAGCCTGACGTAAGTTTTGATGACGTCTGAGTCAATCGCTTCCAGCGCAATGCGCGGCTGCAGGCGTTTGGCTGCAAAGGCTTCGTCGATTTTGGTGCGACCCGTGAAAGACGGGTGGTAAGTGATCAGTGGCTGCTCGGCCAGCTCTTCCAGCGTGATGTTGGTTTGGCGTGCCAGCGGGTGGTCGGTCGGCATCACCAGCATGTGTTGCCATTCGTAGCAGGGCAGGGTGATCAACTCGTCGTAATGATCGAGTGACTCGGTCGCGATACCGATCTCAGCCACCTCGTCGATCAGCATGCGGGCGACTTGATCGGGTGAGCCTTGGTGCAAGCTGACATTGACCTTGGGAAAGGCTTCGCGCAGCCGGGCGACGGGCTGCGGCAAGACATATCGGGCTTGTGTGTGGGTGGTGGCGATCGACAAGGTGCCGCTGTCTTGGGCTGAGAATTGCTCGCCGATGCGTTTCAGGTTGCCGACTTCACGCATGATGAGTTCGATGCTTTTCAAGACGTGCTGGCCGGGCTCTGTCACGCGTTTCAAGCGCTTGCCGTGACGGGCAAAAATCTCCACGCCCAACTCTTCTTCCAGCTCGATGATGGCCTTGGACACGCCCGGTTGGGAGGTGTGCAGCGCGCGCGCGGTTTCTGTCAAATTCAGGTTGCGGCGCACGGCCTCTTGAACAAAGCGAAACTGATGAAGATTCATATCAAATAGGGGCAGATTGGGAATTTCATTATGCCATTTAGGCCCTAAAGAAATCCTTTGATATGTCGCTCAAGCCAGCGCGATGTCCGCCATCAATGCGGTCAGCTGGGGTGACTCGCCAGCCGTGGGCAGTAACTCCAGCCGCAGGGTAGGGTGGGCCGCGCGGATCTCTTCAATGATCAGCGGCAAGTCTTCGCGCGCATGTTTTCCGACACCCAGAAAGAGCGGAAAGATACGAATGTGCAGCACGCCAGCGGTGATCAAATCTGCCGCGGCCTGTGGCAGACTGGGCAAACACAATTCTAAATAAGCGCAGCTGACCTGCGCGCTCTGATCACGGGATTGGATTTCTGCGGCGACGGCTTCGATTGGCAGCCGCCAAAGCGGGTCTCTGGAGCCGTGGGCAAACAAGATGATGGCAGGTTTCATAGGTGTTTTCAAAAGTGATTTTCTTTCAACGTCTCAGCACAAGCCAGCCAAAAGCGCCCAGCGAGATCACTGTGTAAATAAGCCCCGGCACAGCTGCAGCCAACCAAGGCTGCCAGTTTTGCAAGTTGCCGATGTAGCCAAAGACGTTGTTCAGCAGGAAAAAACTGATGCCAATCATGACGCCGCCGAACACATACGAGGTCACGCTGCCAGAGCGGAAATGCAAGTAAGCAAAAGGCAGTGCTAAAAAGACCATGACCAAGCAACTCAGCGGGTAGAACACCTTTTTCCAGAATTCGATTTCGTAGCGTTGAGCGGTCTGGCCATTGGCTTTCAGGTGTTGCACGTAATTGAACAGGTCATAGGTGGCCATGCGGTCTGGCTTGAGCAGCGCGACCGAGACCATCTCTGCGCTGATGTCCGTTGGCCAGCGCATTTCAGCTTCGCGGCTGATGCTCACATTGGCTGATTCAACGGCTTGGTTGATGCCGTCGGTGCTGGGGCGGATCTGAAAATCAGTGCGCGTGGTTGCCTTCAAAATCCAAGCGTCATTCTCGCCAAACTGGGCTGATTCGGCTTCGCTCATCGACACCACCAGTCCCTTGTTGTCGAACTCAAAAATGCGGATGCCCTGCATCTCGTTGTTGGCGCTCAGCGCGCGCACGTTCACCACGGAGTTGCTGTAGGGCTGCTTTTCTTTGAGCCAGGCACCGGTTTGGCCGATGGTGATGCGGCCTTGAAATTTGGCCTTCAGCAATTGTCCGGCTCGGTCAGCCACTGGCGCGAGGTAGTCGCCCACCGCAAAACTGATTACCACAAAAACAGCGCCCAAGGAGAGCAGCAGCCGCAAGGCCTTCCACGGTCCCAGTCCGCTGGTGCGCAAGATGGTGAATTCAGAGCTTTGTGCCAGCCTGGCCATCACGAAAATAGTCCCGATCAGCACTGATATCGGCAACAACTCGTAAATATGGTTTGGAATTTGCAGAGCCACGTACAGCAAGGCGTGACTCAGCATGTAGACATTGTTGTCACCGTCCAGAGGGCTGCTTCTGCCGATGGCAGGCAACTCATCCACCAGGTCAAAAAATAAAAACAGCGACAAAAACCCCAACGTGACCAGACAAATGGAGGTGATGACTTCACGGTAAATCAGCTTGCGAACGGTTTTCATGTTCGGATCTCCGGACTCGTCGAGAGCAGGGGAGGCGTGCGCCTAAACAAATCGCCCAAGCGCCAGTTCTTGTGTCGCTTGGCCAGCAGAAACACGCTAACGGCAAAAACGCCGCCGTGCAACATGACCAGCAAACCACTGAAACTGACAATGCCAAGCGAGACCCAGCCTTGGCCCAGGCTCATCACATTGGTGTAAACAATGAAGCTGAAAATCACAAAAATCAGGTTGCTGCTGCGCCCTGCGCGTGGGTTCACTGCCGCCAGCGCCAGCGCGATCACCACGAAATTGATGGCGGCGAAAGCGGCACCCAAACGCCACGCCAGCTCACCCAAATTTCTGGGCGTTGGCGACTTGATCAGGTTTCGGGTCGAGAGGGTTTTGATGTCGCGTTCGCCCGGGCCGAGCACACTGCCGCCCCCCGTGCGTACGCCGTACTCTTCAAAGTCGCTGATTTTCAGGGCTGAATTGCCAACGGCATTTTCAAGACGTTGGCCGTTCTCGAGAATTAGCATTTGCGTGCCATTGACGACTTCGATTCGTCCTGCGCGGGCGGTGGTGATGGTACTTTTGCCTTTGTCGGTTGAGGCGATGAAAATGTTGCTACTGCCTGTGCGGCCCTCAGAGTCGCGGTCTATGAAGAAAACACGGTTGCCGCTGGAAGACTCCTGAAACTCGCCAGGAGCGATGCGGTCGATGTCGCCGCGTTGTTCGTAGCGCTCGCGCATTTCGGCGGTCTGCTCGTTCGACCATGGCCAAATAAACAGCGAGGACAGGGTGATGACCAGCAACACCGGCCAAGCAAACCGAAACAAGGGCCCCAAAAACGCGATCAAGCCGCGGCCGCTGGAAAACCAAACCACCATTTCGCTGTCTTTGTACATGCGCGACAGCGTGCTGACCATGGCGATGAACAGCGACAAGGTCAGGATGATCGGCAGCCGGCCCAGTCCCGAGTAAGCCATGATCAGCAAAACGTCCTGGGGACTGACGGATCCGCCGGCGGCCTGACCCAGTGTTCGGATCAGAACAATGGTCATGATGATGGTGATCAGCACCACCAAGGTGGCACCGAATGAGCGCGCCAACTCTTTGCGCATCGAAGATTGGAATAACATGGAGCGACTATCTGCTTTTTGCGTAACTGACCAGGCTTCAATTATGGACTTCGAACTCAAGACATTGACACGCTCGCGTGTTTGCTCCGAAAAATGTGACGCCTTGGTGGTTCTTGTGCCCCAGCATGTGGCTGAAGGCGACGACACTTTGTCGCTGCTGATCGAGGCCGCAACGCAAAGCGGCGACTTTGATCGCAAGCCCGGCAAGCTATTGCAAGCCTACCGGACAACCGGCATTGCCGCGACCCGCGTGCTGTTGGTGGGCGCAGGCGAGGGCAGTGCTAAAAACGTTCGCACGGCCGTTAATGCGGCCATGGGGGCCGTCAAAGGCAGCAACGCGCAGCGCGTGGTGCTGTGTTTGAGCCTGCTCAAAGATGGCGACGCTGCGCACATGCAGGCCGCCGTCGTGGCTTGCGGCGATGCGGCCTACAGCTACACCGCAACCAAATCCAAGGTGACGCCTGCCAAGCTGCAGCGCACCGTGGTGGCGGTGGCTGACGCGGCAGTGGCCAAAGTTGGCTTTGACAAAGCAGTTGGCTTGGTCAAAGGCATTGCGCTGGCCAAGGAATGGGGCAATCGCCCGGCCAATCACGCGACGCCGGTCATGCTGGCGGGTGCGGCCAAAGAGCTGGCTAAGTTGCCACGCATCAAGGTCGAGATTTTGGGTCCTAAAGAGGTTGCGAAACTCGGCATGGGCTCCTTCATGGCAGTGGCGCGCGGCTCTGAAGAGCCGTTGCGCTTTATCGTGCTGCGGTATGACGGCGGCCTCAAAGCCGACGCCCCGGTGGTGCTGGTTGGCAAAGGCATCACCTTTGACACCGGCGGTATTTCTATCAAGCCAGCGTCTGAAATGGACGAAATGAAGTTCGACATGTGCGGCGCCGCCAGCGTGCTTGGCGCCTTCCGTTCGCTCGGTGAGTTGCAGCCGAAACTGAATGTCGTTGGCTTGATCCCGGCCTGCGAAAACATGCCTGATGGCAAAGCCATCAAGCCCGGTGACGTGGTCACCAGCATGAGCGGCCAGACGATTGAAGTTCTCAACACCGACGCCGAAGGCCGACTGGTCTTGTGCGATGCCTTGACCTATGCCGAGCGCTTCAAGCCGCGTGCCGTGGTCGACATCGCCACCTTGACGGGTGCCTGCGTGGTGGCGCTGGGCGCCGTGCGTAGCGGTTTGTTTTCAAGTGACGACGCACTGGCTCAATCCCTGCTGAATGCCGGCGAACGCTCGCTCGACCTGTGCTGGCGCATGCCTTTGGACGATGACTACGCCGATGGCTTGAAAAGTAATTTTGCCGATGTGGCCAACATTGCCGGACGCGCTGGCGGTTCCGTGACGGCAGCCAAGTTTTTGCAACGCTTTGTAGGCAAATTCCCATGGGCGCACCTTGACATTGCCGGCACAGCTTGGAAAGGCGGCGCGGCCAAAGGCTCGACCGGTAGGCCTGTCGCCTTGCTGGTGACGTATTTATTGGAACAGGCTGCAGAAATTGCAAAAAACCCCGTGCTGGTGAAGGCCAAAGCCGGTAGCACTGCGGTCAAAGCACCAGCCAAAAAACGGGTCAAAACCGTCAGCGTATGACCGAGGTGGAGTTTCACTTCAATGTCGGTGACAAGCTCGCCTACAGCTGCCGTCTGCTGCGCAAGGCGCGGGCTGGCGGTGCCAAGATCATAGTGACGGCCGAGCCGAATCTGTTGGCGCAGCTGGACCAGATGCTGTGGACGTTCTCAAACACAGAGTTTTTGCCACACTGCCGAGCTGACGCCGACCCAGCCACTTTGGCGCTGACGCCCATTGTGCTGGCCACGTCGCCGTCTGATCCAGCTTTTGCAGGCTGCCCGCACGGCGTGCTGGTTAACTTGGGACAAGTCGTGCCGCAAGGGTTTGAGCGTTTTGAACGCTTCATTGAGTTGGTGTCCAGTGCCGAAGAAGATCGTCTGTCAGCTAGACAACGCTGGACGTACTACAAAGACCGCGGTTACGCTTTGAAAAAATACGATTTGAGCCGCACTGCCGAGAAAGCATGAACGAGACCACTAGACCCGCACCGCCGCATTTCGTGCCGACACTGACTGAAGTGGTTCGGCCTGATCCTGTTGCACCGCAGGCGGCTTCTGCGGCTTTGCCGGCCGAATTCGCGGGTCTGTTGGATGGCTGGCCCGTCGGCCCCAACACCTCACAGCCCGCAGCGCAAAAAATGGCCAACGTCCAGGTTGAAGGTCTGGCTCCGGCCATGGTCGAGCGCATTCTGTTGCGTGTGGAACTCTCGCTGGCGAGTCGCTTGCACGAGACCGTCGACGCCGTGGTCGAAGATCACATGCGAATATTGAAGGCCGGCTTGCGAGCCCAGATCAGTGCGGTGGTGCTGGATGCCGTCAACCAAGCCGTACGGCAAGAAACAGACACACCACGGCCGGATTCGCCGCCGCGCTAAAAAAGATGTCACGGCACTAGGGCGGTAACCCATGGTGCAGGCCTAAAAATTGCTGTATCTTTTGGCGTTGGGGAAAATTGTCTTTTCAATGGTTTACATCTCTCACTGATCGGGCTCACTATGAACTTGAAACTTAACTTGTCCGTGGCCGCCATCATGACGCTGGTCGCTGGATTTGCCGCGGCGCAGGAGACGCAGGTCGTCAAGATTGGCCACGTTGCGCCCATGTCCGGCGGACAAGCGCACTACGGCAAGGACAACGAAAACGGCGTTCGCATGGCGATTGAAGACCTCAATGCACAAAACATCGTCATTGCTGGCAAAAAGATCAAGTTCGAAATCGTGGCCGAAGATGATGCTGCCGACCCGAAACAGGGCACAGCGGCCGCACAAAAACTGTGCGACTCGAAAGTCGCCGGCGTCGTTGGGCACCTGAACTCCGGCACCACCATTCCGGCCGCCAAGATTTACAACGACTGCGGTATTCCACACGTCACGGGCGCCGCCACCAACCCAAGTCTGACCAAGCCCGGTTACAAGACGACTTATCGCATCATTGCCAATGATGACGCACTTGGCGCTGGCTTGGCTTTTTATGCCGCCGATACACTCAAGCTGAAAAAAGTCGCCATTATTGACGACCGCACCGCTTATGGCCAAGGTGTCGCAGAAGTCTTCAAACGGACGGCTTTGCAAAAAGGCATGCAGGTCGTTGACGAGCAATTCACAACCGACAAAGCCACAGACTTCATGGCCATCCTGACAGCGATCAAGTCCAAGGCGCCTGATGCTATTTTTTACGGCGGTATGGACCCGCAAGGCGGCCCAATGCTGCGCCAGATGCAACAACTCGGCATGAGCAAGGTCAAGTACTTCGGTGGTGACGGCATCTGCACCGTCGCGATTGCCAATCTGGCCGCCGGTGCCCAAACCCTGAACAACGTGGTCTGCGCAGAAGGCGGATCTTCATTGGCCAAAATGCCCGGCGGTGACGCCTGGAAAAAGCGCTACGACGCCAAGTACCCAGGCCAATTCCAAATTTACAGCCCATACACCTACGACGCGACGTTCGTCTTGGTAGACGCCATGAAACGCGCCAAGTCAACCGACCCCAAGGTCTACACCGCGGAGTTGATCAAGACCAACTTCAAAGGCGTGACCACCAATATCGCGTTTGAGCCGAACGGCGAGCTGAAGAATCCAGCCATTACCTTGTATGTCTACAAGGACGGTAAAAAGACCGCTTTGAACTGATTTTTAAGTATTCAAAAAAAACCACCGTCAGGTGGTTTTTTTGTCTATCAAGGGGATTGATTCACAGAGACAGCTGATGCTTCTCCGATAATGACTGCACCCATGACCTTGAATCTTGATTTTCTCAGCCTACCGTTGCTCGCTGCTTCAGCATTGATTTTCATCAGTGTGTTGGCTGGCGTCTTCTCTACACGGCTGGGATTTTCTTTTTTGCTGGCTTTTTTGTTGACCGGGATTTTTGCCGGTGTCGATGGCCCGGGTGGACTCGACTTCAGCGATTACCGACTGAGCTTTTGGGTTGGTAATATCGCACTCGTCATCATTTTGTTGGACGGTGGCTTGCGGACCCATTACCCGACCTTTCGCACGGGCTTGAAGCCGGCCTTGCTGCTGGCTTCTTTGGGTGTGATTTTGACGGCCGCCTTCACTGCGTTGGCTGCCGTTTACTTGCTTGACCTGAGCTGGACCAGCGCCTTTTTACTCGGCGCGGTGGTCGGATCGACCGATGCAGCGGCGGTTTTTTCCTTGCTCAAGACCTCTGGTGTTCAATTGAGTGAGCGTGTCTCGGCCACGCTAGAGATCGAGTCGGGCATGAATGACCCGATGGCCGTCTATTTGACCTTGACGCTGATCGGCTTGGCCACAGCCGCAGCCACGGGGGCGGCTCACGACCTGACCTTCACGCTGGTGGCCACATCCTTGATTTTGCAATTTTTATGGGGTGGCTTGCTGGGTATTTTCACTGGCCGTGTCTTTGCGTTGTTGTTGCCGCGCTTGCCGAAAATCCAAGAGATCGGCTCTGTCATTGCGCTGTTATTGGGCATGGCCGGGCTGGTGGTTTTTGCCTTCACGACGTGGACCGGTGGCTCGGGCTTTCTGGCCGTCTATTTGTTCGGCATTGCCTTGAATCGACGGGCGCCGGAGATCGTCAAGTCGGCCTTGTCGGCCCTTGACGGCTATGCCTGGTTGTCGCAGGCGCTGATGTTTGTGCTGCTGGGTTTGTTGGTGACGCCGTCTGAAATCGCTGGAACCGTCTGGCCTGCGCTGGGCGTGGCTGTCGTCTTGATGTTCGTCGCGCGGCCCTTGGCCGTGGCTATCTGCTTGTTTCCATTGCGGTTTTCACGCAAAGAAGTCGCCTACATCTCATGGGTCGGCTTGCGCGGTGCGGTCCCCATCGTGTTGGCCATTTTCCCGTTCATGGCCGACTTGCCTGAAGCCCGCGTCATCTTCAACGTGGCGTTTGTGGTGGTTTTGGCTTCCTTGCTGTTTCAAGGCAGCACCATCGGCTGGTTTGCCCAGCGCATGGGCGTTTTATTGCCTGCCAATGATGACGCCTCCGGCGTCCGGGCCACCTTTGGCGACTTCACGCTACAAGCCAATGTCAGCGTTGCCGACCTGTGCGACTTTTATGGTTTGAAAGCCCCAGCCGATGCCGACCTGTGCGTTGACCTTTGGCTGGCCAAACTCGTCAAGCGGCCGTTGGTTGTCGGCGACCGTGTGGCCCTCGACTACGCCGAACTCAGCGTGCGCAGCATGGTCGACGGCGAGGTCATCACCGTCGGCCTGAAGTTGCCGCTGGCGGCTGAAGACGTGCAGGACGAGCCGAGCTGATGTCGACGATCAGCAGATCGCCGAATTGCTTGCTTACTTCTTAGCCCGAATTTTGACCAGTTCAGCTTGGGCTTCATTCCAAAGGTCCATGCCGATATCTGCGCCAATGAGTGCGTAAACTTTGGTCAGCTTGGCGCGCATGCGGGCCGATTCAGTCGCAGATAATTCATTGATCAACATGCCTTTGGCTTTCAGGTCGCCAACCGCTTTGGCGGCTTCTTCGCGGGTGTCTTTGCGTTCAAAGTCGCGGCTGGTCTTGGCTGCATCAGTCAAGATTTGTTGCTCGGTTTTGGACAACTGGTCCCACCACTTTTTGCTGACCAAGACGATCCACGGGCTGTAGACGTGGTTGGTCACGGTGACGTACTTTTGTACTTCGTAGAACTTGCTCGACAAAATGGTGTTGAACGGGTTTTCTTGGCCGTCGACCGTTTTGGTTTCCAGTGCGCTGAAGAGCTCTGAGAAGGCCATCGGCACAGCGTTGGCGCCCAGTGTTTGAAAGCTACTCAAGTACACATTATTTTGCATCACGCGGAGCTTGACGCCGTCGAGGTCTTCCATCTTGGTGATAGGGCGCTTGCTGTTGGTCAAGTTGCGAAAACCGTTTTCCCAATAGACCAGACCGACCAGACCTTTGTCTTGCAGCTTGGATTTGATCTTCTCGCCAATCGGGCCATCCAGAAGGGTATCGGCTTCTTTGGCGCTGCTGATCAAGAAGGGGGTGTCCCACAGCGCCATTTCTTTGGTGATGCCGACCAGTGTGGCGGTGGAACCGACCATCATTTCTTGCGCACCGCCGATCAAGGCTTGCTGCATTTGCGTGTCAGGGCCAAGGGCTGCAGCGCCAATAGCGCGCACCTTCATCTTGCCGGCCGAGGCTTTTTCGACTTGCTCGGCAAAGACCTTGGCGGCGCGGCCTTGGTTACTCTGCTCGTTGAGGCCGTAACCAAAGCGGATCAAGCGGGGTTTGATGTCTTGGGCCACTGCCGCGACCGACGCGCCGAATAGGGCGGTGGCAGTGACGGCAATGAGCGTGCGACGAAAAATGGTCATAAAGGTCCTGAGGTTTTGTTGAAAGGGTGTGAAAGAACATTAAAAAGGATCGTTTAGCGCATCCAAGCTACTGGCGCGCTCACGATCTGGGGGAACAGGACGAAGGTAAAAAGAATGATCGAGTAGGTGATTAAAAATGGATTCACGCCCTTGATCACTTGGTGAAGCGACAGCCTGCCGACACCCGCCACCACATTCAGCACGGTGCCAACTGGTGGCGTGATCAGTCCGATGGCGCCGTTCAGGATAAACATCAAACCGAAGTAAACCGGGTCAATACCGGCCTTGACTGCGATCGGCAACATCACTGGCGCAAAAATCAGGATGGTGGGCGTCAAGTCCAGCGCGGTGCCAATCACAATCAACACGATCATCATCACCAGCATCAACAAACGCGGGCTTTCCACCAGCGGGCCGAGCCAGCCGGTCAAGACATTGGGCAGGTCTGCCAGCGTGATCATGTAGCTGGCCACTTGGGCGCCCGCACACAGGAACATCACGATGGCGGTGGTCTTGGCCGCACGCACCAACACGCCATGCACTTGCCCAATTTTCATTTCGCGGTGGACGAAGAGGGCGACGACCAGCGCATAAAAGGCGGCCACCACGGCGGCCTCCGTGGGTGTGAAGATGCCGGTTTTCATGCCGCCAATGATGATGAGCGGCATCAGCAGGGCCCAGAACGCCTTGAGTGTGGCGCGCAGCCGCTCTTTCATGGGCAAGGCGGTGCCTTGCGGTAACTTCAGGTCCCGCAGCACCCAACGCCATGCCACGATCAAGCCCGCGCCCATGATCAAGCCCGGCACAATGCCAGAGACAAACAGGGCAGAGATCGAGGTGTTGGTGGTCACGCCATAAATCACAAAAGGCATGCTGGGCGGAATGATGGGGGCAATGATGCCGCCCGAGGCAATCAGGCCCGCCGAGGTGTGCATCGGGTAGCCTTGCTGCCGCATCATCGGCATCAAAATGGTGGCTAACGCTGCGGTATCGGCCAGTGCCGAGCCGCTCATGCTGGCCATCAGTACCGCCGCACCAATGGCGACATAACCCAGTCCGCCGCGAATGTGGCCGACCCAGGCTTGCGCCATGACGATGATGCGCCGGCTGATACCGCCGCTGTTCATCAACTCACCGGCCAAAATAAAGAATGGCACGGCCAGCAGGGGAAAGCTGTCGACCCCGGCGACTAAGTTTTGCGCCAGCAATTGCGTGTCCCAAAACCCGAGCACCCAGGCCATGCCGGCACCCGTCAGCACCAGCGCCAGTGCCATGTTCATGCCAATGCCCATCAGCACCAGCATGCCGGCCGAAAAAACGATGAAAGCGAGACCTTCGTTAGTCATCTTGAATTACTCTACTTCTGCGCCGTGACCGAGGTCCAGCGGTGTTTGTTGAATCAGTTCGATCAGGGCCATGATGCCAATGGCGACGGTGCAAAGCAGCGCCGGCAGCGGCAGCAAAGCGGTCGGGTAAGCCAATACGACGGAGCGACTGTCTAGGCCGACCACGACTTGCTGCCAAGCGCCCCAGCCAACCAGCCCACAGCCCAACAAGACGGCTAGGCGAATCAGCGATGTCATGAGTTTCATGGGCAGCGGCTTGTTTTTCAGCATGCCGACCAAGCTGGTGAAGGCCATGTGCTCTCCCGCCGGGTAAGCCGCCGTTGCACCAATGAAAACCATCCAGACGAACAGCAGGCGCGAGAGTTCTTCGCTGGCTGCCAGGCCACTGCCAAAGCCATAACGCAACACCACATTGAGGAAAACCGACACCGCCATCACCCCGAGGCAGCCGGCCATCAGCAAGTTGGCAGTGCGTTGAAATCGCCCAACAGGGGCGGGCGTGTGGTGTTCGGTGCTCATGCGGTTTCCTTGTGGGCCAGCCAATTGGTGACTTCGTCTTGCAGTTGTGTCATGGGGGCCATCGCGTCGACCCGCAAGACGCCGGGCTCGCCAGTCGGCGACTCCAGCGTCGCGAACTGACTGTCGACCAGCGTGGTCGGGAAGATGTGGGCATGCGCTCTGGCGGCCACGCGGATCAGCGCCTGCTCGCGCTGGATGTCCATGAAGACAAACCGCAAGCCGATATCGGCCTGGCGCAAGCGTTCTCGATAAGCCTGCTTGAGCGCTGAGCAGGTCAGCACAACCCCGTTGGGATGGGCGCGTAACTGCTCGCAAAGGGTTGTCAGCCAACCCTCTCGGTCAGCGTCCGTCAACGGCACACCGCTTTGCATTTTGCGTCGGTTAGAGTCGCTGTGGTGGTCATCACCCTCAACCAGAGGTTTGTCCGTGGCTTGGGCCACCACAGCACCCAAGGAGCTCTTGCCGCAACCGGCGACTCCCATGATCACAATAGAACGCATCGTCTGTCTTAATTTATTGGATAGTGCTATCCAAACGAGTCAAATAAAAAGTGACTGACCACCTGCGGAAGCCTTCGGAGGCAAAAAAATAGTGTGCATCCTAGGGATTGTCCGGCTGTCAATCAACTTGGGACAGCGCTATCCTATGACAATATGTTCCATTATCAGATCAGTAGTTTCCCTGTATCTCATGAAATCCAGCGCTAACAGATCACGTGCCACAGGCCGCATCACCTTGGCTGATGTTGCCCGTGCGGCAGGCGTCAGTCCCATCACCGTGTCACGCGCACTGCGGGGAGAGCGTGCAGTCGATCCAGAGCTCGTGGCCCGCGTGCAAACGGCGGTCTCTAAGCTCGGCTACCGGCCCAATCCAGCCGCCCGCGCTCTGGCATCGGGTGTTGGCAACCATGTGGCGGTGATGATCCCCATGCTGTCTAACGCGTTGTTTGTCGATCTTTTAGAGGCCATTCAGCGCACGCTGCGCCGAGCCGGTTACCAGACGCTGATTGGCGTCACGCACTACGACCCAGCGGAAGAAGAGATGCTGCTGCGCGAACAATTGCTGCACCGCCCGGCCGGCTTGTTGGTCACCGGCTTAGAGCGCAACGACGCCACCCGTCAGCTCATCGCGCAAAGCGGCGTGCCTTGCGTGCACTTGATGGAAGCTTCGGGCACTGCCGGCGTGTACAGCGTGGGTTTTTCACAAACCAATGCAGGGGCCGACCTGACCCGCCATCTACTGGCCCGTGGCTACCATCGAATTGCCTTTGCTGCCGCCCAGCTAGACCCGCGCACACTTCAACGCTTGGAAGGCTGGCGCCGTGAAATGCAGGCGGCTGGCTTGTACAACCCCAGCTTAGAGTGGCTCAACCCCGCGCCGTCGTCCATCTCGCTGGGCGCCCGCATGTTTGAGCAAATCATGGGGCAACAACCTGCGGTCGATGCGATTTTCTTTTGCAATGACGACCTGGCCCAAGGCGCACTGTTGGCTGCATTGCGGTTGGATATTGCCGTGCCGCAAAGGGTGGCGGTGGCTGGTTTCAATGACCTCACTGGCAGCGATCAGATGCTGCCAAGCCTGACCACTGTTCGCACGCCACGCGCAGAAATTGGTAACGCCGCGGCAAGTATGTTGTTGGCCTTGATGCGGGGTGAGTCAGTCGACTCGCCCTGCATAGATTTGGGCTATGAGTTGCTGGTACGCGGTAGCAGCTGAGTTTTCCTGACCCACATGTTGGCACCGAATTTATACAAGCAAGTTTTCTGCTCTAAAGTTGAAAGTCAGCTCTTGGTTTGCGCGTTTTCAATAGCGGCTTGAGCGACATTACTGGCTTGTGCCGCCGCCTTGCTTTGAAGGACCATGCCCAAAAGCCGCGCACCGTGCTCGACGGCAATCGAGCCATACGACACATCGCCATTGATCATCGAGTCTTTGTGAAACTCAACACGCTCAGCTGCGTAAATATTGCCTTTGACTTTGCCTGCGACCAAGATGCGGTGAGCATGAATGTCCCCGGTCACCTCGCCGGTAGGACCAATCGCCACCGAAATTTTGTTCCCCGGTGCAGTCTCGATATTGCCAAAAACTTTGCCATCGATTCGAACGCTGTCTAACAACACCAAGCGACCAAAGACGGTGGTCGTGCGACCGACCAAGGTGTCAAACCTTTCTTGCGATGCTGTGAAAGATTTGTTCTTTAGTTTTTCAAACATGGCAAGTGGCTCTGGTCAGGAATAAGTTGAGCATCGGGCTGCAGGCCTTCAACGGGCTTGGGCAAGCATGACTTGTCGAGGATTCACGACCTTGCCATGGTGAAAAATTTCGTAGTGCAGGTGCGGCCCTGTGGATCGGCCCGTGCTGCCCACATCCCCAATCAACGTTCAGCTGTCGACCTGCATGTCTTCAGTGACGTGGCGCTTACTCAAATGGGCATAGCGGGTAAGAAAGTTTTCGGCGTGTTTGATTTCAATCACGTTGCCATAGCCTGCGTCCCAGCCTGAGCGGACGACCACACCCGGTCCAGCGGCCAACACGGGCGTGCCCGTCTCCGCGGCAAAATCAATGCCTTGGTGCATGGCCAAAGCTTCCGTGAAAGGATCGTTGCGCAGACCAAACTCACTGGAGAATCGAAATTCAGACTGAATCGGCGCTGCAATGGGCAAGGTCTCTAGCCAGGCCAAGCGAGTGGTCCATTTTTCCTCATACGCCGCTAAAGACTGGCTCACGCCAAGTGCTCTTGCGGCTGTTTGGTCTATTTCGGTTTGCAGGGGTTGGCGGAAAAAGACGCCCTGGAAATACTGTTGCAACTGGGGTGCCACAAAAGGGCCGCCTTTTGCGCCAACTGTGGCGTCATCTTTGGCGTTGAAGCGACCTTTCAGGGCTGCAGGCGTGGCCAAAGCCATGAGCCTGTTCTTCACCGCCTCTAATTTTTTGACTTCTTTGACGTTTTGATCAAGCACGCCTTTCAGTTGGTCCAAGCCATCGCGGTAAACAGCCTCTATGCGCTTTTGTTCAAGCTCGGAGGTCACGCCCCCCAAGCTTCGAGCCAAATTGGGGTTGTAGTCAATCGCGACGCGAAGACCGACCCAGTTCAAAACAAAACCCAACACAATCAAGCCTGTCGCCAATGCAAAGGCCGCACGAACAACATTGCGCGAGGTGATGGAAATTGTTCTAACCTGGCTGGTGGAGCTGGAAAGCCACATGAGTTGCATAAAATTCAGACAAAAATTGCTACTTTTGAAGGCCACTATCCTAATGCAAATGGCAAGCCGCGATTCATAAAAACTGACATTCGCACCCACGATGACGTGTTGGTCAGCATGGTCGATTTTTGCTAAGACTTGCTCGGCCACCAAATTGCCATCAGCCAGACTCCACAGACAATCCAAAGGAGCAAGATCAAAGCCGCAGCGTACTTACTGACTGGCCGGCCTTCGATTTCTGCGGCCTTCATACGGAACTCGTCCATCAGGTCAGATGGAATCATTTTGATGCAAAAAAAGATGCCAAGTGGCACGATGATCAAGTCGTCCAAGTAGCCAATCACGGGGATGAAATCAGGTATCAAGTCGATGGGCGACAGTGCGTAGGCAGCCACCGAAGCAGCAGCGACCTTAGCATACCAAGGTGTCCTTGGATCCCTTGCCGCAATCCACAAAGCGAGCACATCTCTTTTTAAGGTCTTGGCCCACGCCCTCAGTGTTTCAAATTTCATTTGGCTTTTCTGCGAACTGTCTTGTGAGAATTATTCCATTCAAATCGGCGGCTCGCTATTCGTCAACGTTACGCCATAAAGCCTCGTCTTTGGCGGCCAGGATCGAGCTAAAACGTGGCTCAAAACCTGAGTCCTCGACTTGCCGGTTGGGCAGGATAGGTTTTTAAAAGGTGGGGCGACTGATGGGGGCTTGTCACATTCTTGATTGAATGTTCTGCTGGCAGTGTTATTTCAGGAAGGTTCACTGAGCTGTACCACAATTCTTCACCACATCGGGAACTGCTAAAAGCAAAAAACCCTTGTAAATCAATGACTTACAAGGGTTTTAATACACTGGCGGAAGAGGCGGGATTCGAACCCGCGGTGGGTATAAC
>JABMMH010000384.1 GCA_013205645.1 Polaromonas sp.
CCCCATTTTCAGAACACAGACCCCACCGGCGACGCGCATCCCGCACCACTCTTGGCCTGCCACGCTTTTTACGAACACCCACGAACAATTCACCCGAGGAAATTTATGCAAACCAGCCTCCACGCCACCCACTCGCCCGCCGGCTTGGCCGCCACTCATCTGGGCGCCGACACGCAAGGCCAGACCACGCCTTACAGCCAGTACCAGATCATTCGCCGCAATGGCGCTGTCGTGCCTTTTGAACCGAACAAAATCGCCATCGCCATGATGAAAGCCTTTTTGGCGGTGCATGGCACGCAAGGCGCGGCGTCAGCCAGCGTTCGCGAAACCGTCGACGGTTTGACCCAAGCCGTGATCCGCGCCTTGATGCGCTCGCGTCCAGGCGGCGGCACCTTTCACATTGAAGATGTGCAGGACAACGTCGAGTTGGGCCTGATGCGCGGCGGCCACCACGAAATCGCACGGGCTTACGTGCTTTACCGCGAAAAGCGCACGCAAGAACGTGCGCAGCAAAGCGCCCATCAAATGCCTGCCGTGCACTCGCTGCATGTCATGGACGGCGGCAAAAAAGTCGCCCTTGACATCGCTCAGCTGCAAGCCCTGATTGAAGCTTCTTGCGCTGGCTTGGGTGCGGACGTCAAGCCAGACCCGATCGTCGCTGAGACCATGCGCAATTTGTACGACGGCGTACCAATCGACGAGGTCTACAAAGCCTCTATTCTTGCCGCGCGTACATTGATCGAAAAAGACCCTGACTACACCTACGCCACAGCCCGTCTGTTGCTGCACACGATTCGCCGCGAAGTGCTGGGCGAAGAAGTCGCCCATGAAGCCATGAGCACGCGCTACGCCGAGTACTTCCCGAAATTCATCCAAAAGGGCGTTGACAACGAACTGCTCGACGAAAAACTGCTGCAGTTTGACTTGGCCCGCCTAGGCGCGGCACTCAAGCCAGAGCGTGACATGCAGTTTGACTACCTTGGCCTGCAAACCCTGTTTGACCGTTACTTCCTGCACGTGCGCAAGCAGCGCATCGAGCTGCCACAAGCCTTCTTCATGCGCGTTGCCATGGGCTTGTCTCTCGACGAAATCGACCGCGATGGCCGCGCCATCGAGTTCTACGAAATCATGTCGTCGTTTGACTTCATGTCCAGCACACCGACCCTCTTCAACGCCGGCACACTGCGCTCGCAGCTGTCGTCTTGCTACCTGACCACGGTTGCCGACGACTTGGGCGGCATCTACGACGCCATCAAGGAAAACGCCTTGCTGTCGAAATTTGCTGGCGGTCTGGGCAATGACTGGACACCGGTGCGTGCACTGGGCGCCCACATCAAGGGCACCAACGGCGAGTCACAAGGCGTTGTGCCTTTCCTCAAGGTCGTCAACGACACCGCGGTGGCGGTCAACCAAGGTGGCAAGCGCAAGGGCGCCGTCTGCGCGTACCTGGAAACGTGGCACCTGGACATGGAAGAGTTCCTCGAACTGCGTAAAAACACCGGCGACGACCGCCGCCGCACGCACGACATGAACACCGCCAACTGGATTCCGGATCTGTTCATGCGCCGCGTCATGGAAAAAGGCAGCTGGACGCTGTTCTCGCCGAACGACACGCCAGACCTGCACGACAAGTTCGGCATTGAGTTCGAAAAGGCTTACACCGGCTACGAAGCCCGCGCTGAGCGCGGCGAGCTGAAGCCCTCACGCAAGCTGCAAGCCATCGACATGTGGCGCAAGATGCTCTCGATGCTGTTCGAGACCGGCCATCCATGGATCACCTTCAAAGACGCCTGCAATGTGCGCTCGCCACAGCAGCATTGTGGCGTGGTGCACTCGTCGAACCTCTGCACCGAGATCACGCTGAACACCAGCGAGACCGAAACCGCTGTCTGCAACCTCGGCTCGATCAATCTGGTGCAACATTTGAAAACCGCAGCCGACGGTAGCAAAGAGCTCGACCACGACAAGCTCAAGAAAACCATCACCACGGCCATGCGCATGCTGGACAACGTGATTGACATCAATTACTACGCTGTCAAAAAAGCCCGCGACTCCAACATGCGGCACCGTCCGGTCGGTCTGGGCATCATGGGCTTCCAAGACTGCCTGTACGAATTGCGCACGCCTTACGCCAGCGACGCGGCGGTTGAGTTCGCCGACAAATCAATGGAAGCCGTCTGCTACCACGCCTACTGGGCATCGACCGAGCTGGCCAAAGAGCGCGGCAAATACGCCAGCTACAAAGGCTCACTCTGGGACCAAGGCATCTTGCCACTGGACACCCTCGACATGCTGATCAAAGAGCGTGGCGGCTACCTTGAAGTCGACCGTTCCATCACACTCGACTGGGAAGCACTGCGCAGCAAAATTGCTGTCGACGGCATGCGCAATTCGAACTGCGTCGCCATCGCACCGACCGCCACGATCTCCAACATCATTGGCGTTGACGCCTGCATCGAGCCTTGCTTTGGCAACCTCTCGGTCAAGTCCAACTTGTCCGGTGAATTCACCGTCATCAACGGCTACTTGGTGCGCGATCTGAAGCGCCTCGGCCTGTGGGACGACGTGATGGTGGTCGACCTTAAACACTTCGACGGTTCCCTGCGCCCGATCGACCGCGTGCCACAAGAAATCAAAGCGCTGTACGCCACGGCTTTTGAAGTCGACGCCACTTGGCTGGTTGAGGCTGGATCGCGGCGTCAGAAGTGGATTGACCAAGCGCAGTCGCTGAACATTTACATGGCTGGCGCTTCTGGCAAAAAGCTCGACGACACCTACAAGTTGGCATGGTTGCGTGGTTTGAAGACGACTTACTACCTGCGCACCATGGGCGCCACGCACGCAGAAAAATCAACCGTCAAAGCCGGCAAGCTGAACTCTGTGGCGTCGGGCAATACCGACGACAGCGGCAGCATGAATGCCATGGATGCTGCGGCAGCCGCAGCACATGCACAGTTGAGCGCGACACCAGCGACCGACATCAAGTTCTGCGCGATCGACGATCCAGGTTGCGAAGCTTGTCAATAAAAAATCAGGTGTGCGCAGCAGAAGTTCTGCTTCGCACATTTCGATGTAATTGAACAACACTCACTCCAGCGATTTCAATGAAAAACTTTTCATTTTTTAACGCTGCTTTCATAATCCAAAGTTATTGGAAACATCTATGTTGACCTGGGACGAAGAAGTCAAACCCTCACTGCAAAATACGCTGGCCAGCGGCTCTCCTGAAAGCCGCTCGACGGAGCTTCCGCCACTTGCTTTGCAGCCTCAAGCCACTGCCCCTCAGCGCATGCTGAATGATGGCGCTGCCGCTCCTGCAGCATCGAAAACAGTGGCGTCCGCAACTGCGGAATTTGTTTCTTCAGCACCGCTGCCTGAAACATATCGCCGCGTCAAAGCCTCTGACAAACGCATCATCAACGGTCAGACCGACGTCAATCAGTTGGTGCCGTTCAAGTACAAATGGGCTTGGGAAAAATACCTCGCCACCTGTGCCAATCATTGGATGCCGCAAGAAGTCAACATGACGCGCGACATCGCGCTGTGGAAAGACCCGAATGGCCTGACCGATGACGAGCGCCGCTTGGTCATGCGCAACCTCGGCTTTTTCGTCACGGCTGACTCGCTGGCCGCCAACAACATCGTGCTGGGCACTTACCGCCACATCACCGCACCTGAGTGCCGCCAGTTCCTCTTGCGCCAAGCTTTCGAAGAAGCCATTCACACCCATGCGTACCAGTACATCACTGAATCCTTGGGCTTAGACGAAGGCGAGATCTTCAACGCCTACAACGAAGTCCAGTCGATTCGTGACAAAGACCAGTTCCTGATTCCGTTCATTGACGCGATCTCTGACCCGCTCTTCAAGACCGGCACCCCAGAGAACGATCAAACGCTGCTGAAGTCACTCATCGTCTTTGCTTGCTTGATGGAAGGCCTGTTCTTCTATGTCGGCTTCACGCAAATTTTGGCGCTGGGTCGGCAGAACAAAATGACCGGCGCTGCCGAGCAATACCAGTACATCTTGCGCGACGAGTCCATGCACTGCAACTTCGGCATTGATCTGATCAACCAGCTCAAGCTGGAAAATCCGCATCTGTGGACGGCTGAGTTCAAGGCTGAGATCAAGGCGCTGTTCATGCAGGCTGTCGAGCTCGAGTACCGCTATGCAGAAGACACCATGCCACGCGGCGTGCTGGGTCTGAATGCCTCCATGTTCAAAGGTTATCTGCGCTATATCGCCAACCGCCGTGCGACACAAATTGGCTTGGAGACGCTGTTCCCGAACGAAGAAAATCCGTTCCCTTGGATGAGCGAGATGATCGATCTGAAGAAAGAGCGCAATTTCTTTGAAACCCGCGTGATTGAATACCAATCTGGCGGTGCGCTGTCTTGGGATTGAGCCTGTTAGCAACACAAAGAAACATGATTTTTGAATTACACAAGAACCCACCAGCACGCCGCAGAGCGGGCCATGGTTTTTGTACCCGTGTTCTCGGCGCTGGGCCCCGGTTTTCCGGCTGGCCCAACGCCGTGAATCGCTTCTCGTACTCCAGACGTGAAGTGCTCTTTGCAACGTGATCAAGGAGAAAACTATGGCAACTGCGAAAAAAGTAGCATCTAAAAAAGCTGCACCAAAAAAAGCCCCGGTCGCTAAATCAGCACCGGCCAAGAAAGCTCCCGCTAAAAAAGTAGCAGCGAAAAAAGCACCGGCTAAAAAAGTCGTTGCCAAAAAAGCGCCAGCCAAAAAAGTAGCAGCGAAAAAAGCACCGGCTAAAAAAGTCGTTGCTAAAAAAGC
>JABMMH010000385.1 GCA_013205645.1 Polaromonas sp.
GACAACAAAAAAGCGACTTACAACTACCACATTGAAGAACGCTTTGAAGCCGGCATGGTGCTTGAAGGCTGGGAAGTGAAGTCCGTCCGCGAAGGCAAAGTGCAGTTGACAGACGGCTACGTGGTCATCCGCAACGGCGAGCTGTTCATCATCGGCTGCCAGATCAACCCGCTGGGCACAGCGTCTACGCACGTGCAACCCGATTCCATCCGCACCAAGAAGCTCTTGATGCACAAGGATGAAATCAAACGCTTGCTGGCCAAGGTGGAACAAAAAGGCTTCACGCTGGTGCCTCTCAACATGCACTGGAAAAATGGCCGCGTGAAGTGCGAAATCGGCTTGGCCAAAGGCAAAGCCGAGCACGACAAGCGCGACACTATCAAGGACCGTGAAGGTAAGCGCGAAGTTGAACGCGTGATGAAGTCACGCGGTCGCTAAAGCTTGCCGTGGCTTACAGCGTCTTCAGCGGGTGCGTTTCTGCCGTCCAAGGGCTGGCGAAAAATTCATCCGCCATGCCCGGTTTCACATCTTCAATGCGCGCTGGGTTCCACTTCGGCGTGTAGTCCTTGTCGATCACCAAGGCGCGTATGCCTTCCATGACTTCGCTGGCCGTGCCGGGTCGGTCATAAAAGCTGTGCTGCACCATGTCGCGTTCCATGCGCAGGTCGTCGGCCAAGCTCATCTGCCGAGCGCGCCGAATTTGTTCCAAAGTCACGTGCAGCATCAACGGTGAGCGCTTGCGCAAGGCGCTGGCGGTTTTTTGCGCCCAGCGGTCATCCTTGGCTTTCTCCAGTGCGTCGACCATGTGCTTGACGCGCAGCAGCGAAAAGAAGCCGTCGATGTGGCTGTCGGGCTGAATCAAGGCCGGGTCTGGCTGGCCGACTTCGCTGACCAGCCAACTCTTGGCTTCAGTGATGCTGCTGAATGCTTGCGTGCCCATCGCAGCCCAAACTGCAGGCATGCGCGCGGCGTCCATCTTCACATCGGCCAAACCGTATTGCAGGGCTTCGTCAGCTCCAATCACATCGCCGGTGAGCGCCAAATACTCGCCCACATGGCCGGGGCAACGGCTCAAAAAGTAGCCACCGCCAACATCTGGGAACAAACCGATATTCGTCTCCGGCATGGCCATGCGGGTGTGCTCGGTGACGATGCGCAAACTTGCACCTTGGCTGATGCCCATGCCGCCGCCCATGACCACGCCGTCCATGAACGCGACAAACGGTTTAGGGTACTGATGGATCAGATGGTTGAGCTTGTACTCTTCAGTGAAAAATTCATCCAGCGACGCATCATTCGCCAAAATAGCTTGGTGGAAGTAACGGATATCACCGCCCGCACTAAAGCCGCCAAACAAGGCGTCTGGTGTGCCTGGTCGGCCTACTTTGTTGCTGCCGCGAATAGCCACCATCATCACAGCTGGGTCGGCTTGTAGCTCAGTCAACGCCGCCGTCAAATCGCGCACCATGGACAGCGACAGCGCGTTCAGCGCCTTCGGCCGATTCAGCGTGATCAGGCCCGCGTTGCCGCGTCGTTCGACGATGACGTGACTGGCTGATTCGGTTGCTTGTACTTCAGTGTGTATGGTGCTGTTCATGGGTTTCATCTTATCGCTGGTGGTGTTCGACTGAAAGCAAAACGCACCGCCAAGCCTTGAAGACCACACGGTGCGTTGGGATGCTCGGCGCAAGGCGACTCAAAAAGACGCCATGCGTTTTTGCAAAAAGTGATTAACGACCAAAGCGCTTGCGATCGCTTTCAGTCAGGTGACGCTTGCGCAGTCGAATCGACTTCGGCGTGATTTCCACCAGCTCGTCGTCCTCAATGAACTCGACGCCGTATTCCAAGGTGCACTCAATCGGTGGCGTGATCTTGATCGCGTCTTCCTTGCCGGAGACACGGAAGTTGGTCAGCTGCTTGGTCCGCGTGGCGTTGACCACCAGATCGTTGTCACGGCTGTGGATACCGACAATCATGCCTTCATATACAGGGTCATTCGCCTTGACGAACATGCGACCGCGGTCGTCCAGCTTGCCCAGCGCGTAGGTGAAAATTTCACCCGAGTCCATGGAAATCAACACGCCATTTTTACGGCCACCGATGTCGCCTTTGTGCGGCTCGTAGCAGTCGAAAATATTGGCGATCAGGCCAGAGCCGCGCGTCAAGTTCAGGAATTCGTTGGTGAAACCGATCAGGCCACGGGCCGGGATGCGGTATTCCAAACGAACGCGGCCACGGCCGTCAGATTCCATGTTGACCAGGTCACCCTTGCGCTCGCCCAGGGCTTGCATCACGCCACCTTGGTGGGTTTCTTCGATGTCAGCGGTGACCAGCTCGATAGGCTCCCACTTTTCGCCGTTGACTTCTTTGATCACCACGCGTGGCTTGGAAACAGCCATCTCGAAGCCTTCGCGGCGCATGTTTTCCAACAAAATGGTCAAGTGCAATTCGCCGCGACCCATGACTTCGAAGATGCCTTCTTCGTCGGTTTCTTTGACGCGCAAAGCGACGTTGTGTTGCAGCTCTTTTTGCAGGCGGTCCCAGATCTGGCGACTGGTCACATACTTGCCTTCGCGGCCAGCC
>JABMMH010000386.1 GCA_013205645.1 Polaromonas sp.
ACCGGTGAATACAAGCTCAGTTGCGACGCCATCGCGCGACTTTGCCGTTACCGGGTTCGTTTGCCTTTGCTGGGGTCGTATTTGCAAATCCGAGCTTTCGTGGAGCACAGTTTGCTGGCCATGCCCCTGGCCAGTCTGGATGAGTTGAGCTTGCGCCGTGAGGCTGTGGGTTCGGATGAGGTGGAAGCCGGTTTGGTCTTCTCGTTTCACTTGGCTTATCCCGCGCAAGCTCAGCGTCCTGTGGAGGATGTAGCGCCATGAGCTTGCGTTGGCTGTTTTTGCTAGCGGCTTTGGCTGTCACGGCCTGGTTCTCTGTGGGTAACCCGGACAGCACAGACGGCGGGGTCTCCGAGGCGGTGCTCAGGTCGACACCAGGCGAGGCTTCAAGTGCCTCGCGTCCTGCGGTGAAGGCCACGGCCACGGAGGCGAGCTTGATCCGGCTGAAAGTTCGCCAGGCGCCTTACCCCTTGTTTGACGCTGCGGCAGTGGCGGACATGGCAGAAAAAGAAGCACCGATTTTCCATCCTCAAAGCTGGACCCCACCGCCTCCCAAGGTGGTTGCCAAGGTCGAACTCCCCAAAGCCCCGCCATGGCCTTATGTGTATTTGGGGCAGCAGCTGTCGAACGGTGAAAGATGGGTTTACTTGACACGCGGTGAAGAAACACGGGCGGTCAAAAAAGGCCAAATCCTGGACGTGACCTACCGTGTTGACGAGATTGAGCCACCGAATTTGTCGGTGACCTACTTGCCCTTGAACGAGGTACAGACTGTGACTATTGGAACATTTAAATGAGCAATCTAGGGGCGTATGCCAGTGGCTTGACCGGGTGTCGTGCAGCGCTGTTCAGCGCATGGGTGCTGTTGAGTTTGGTGGGCTGTGCCGGACAATCGGAGTTTCTGGCGGGAAAGCGTTTGCTGCAGGAGAACAAGATTGCAGAGGGTTTGAATCAGTTGCAAGAAGCGGTCCAGAAGAATCCGAATTCGAATGAGTACAAGGTGGTCTACGCATCAGCCAAAGACCGTGCGGTGCAGGGTTTAATGCGCCACGCCGAACGGATGTTGCGCTCGCAACGTTTGGATGTGGCGGAACAGACATACAGGCAGGTTCTTTCGATTGACACCGAAAACAACATCGCTGTCCAAGGGCTGGCGCAAGTGCAGTCGCAAAGAAACTTGGCGCTGAAGCTGCAAAGCTTGCGCAATGCCAGGCTGGAAGGCGATTGGAAGCAGCTGTTGTCGATGGCGCAAAGCATGCTGTCGCAACAACCGGACCATCTGGAGGCCATGGCTGCCCAGCATGAGGCCTTGTCCAAACTGGCCCCGCCACCGGTCGAAGACACGCTGGGTGCGGCTTTCCGTCAAGCTGCGAGTTTGGAGTTCAGGGAAGCGCCGTTGCGGCAGATATTTGACGCCTTGTCCCGATCGTCTGGTTTGAACTTTGTTTTTGACAAGGAACTGAACAAACCCGATCTGAAAGCGTCCATCACGCTGCGCAACGGCACCGTTGAGTCGGCATTGAACCTGTTACTGACCGCCAATCAGCTGGAGATGCAGGTGACCAACGTCAATACGGTGTTGATTTTTCCTGCAACTGCGTCCAAGCTCAAAGACTACCAGGAACTGACGGTGCGCATGTTTCCGATGGTCTATGCCGATGCCAAGTTTGTGGCGGCAGCCATCAAGACCTTGTTCAAGGGGCGTGAGCCGGTGGTGGACGACAAGTTGAACTTGCTGGTTGTCAGAGACACGCCCGGTGCCATCAAGGTGATTGAAAAGCTGGTGCAGCTTTACGACATACCCGAAGCTGAAGTCATGTTGGAGATGGAAATTCTGGAAGTGAGCCGCAGCAAGTTGCTGCAGCTGGGCGTGAACTGGCCTGACAGTTTGACGCTCACGCCATTGGTGGGCGGCAACGCGACCAGTTTGACCTTGAATGCTTTGCGAAGCTTGAATGGCGACACCATCGGGGCTGAACTGGGGAGCCTGTCGCTGAACTTGAGTCAGCAAGATGACGCGGTCAATGTGTTGGCCAATCCCCGCATCCGGGTGGTCAACAAGGAAAAGGCCAAGGTCCTGATTGGTGACCGCGTGCCCGTGGTGACGGTGACCACGTCACCGACTGGCGGTTTTGCTGAAAACGTGACCTACGTCGATGTGGGTCTCAAATTGGATGTCGAGCCGGTGATCTACCGTGGCAGTGACATTTCCATCAAAGTGGCGATGGAAGTCAGCACGATTTCAGGGCAAACCAAAACCGGGCAAGGCAGTCTGTTCTATTCGTTTGGCACCCGATCTGCGACCACCACCTTGCGCTTGAAAGATGGCGAAACACAGGTGCTTGCCGGCTTGATCAGTGATGAAGACCGTGATTCAGCCAAGAAAATTCCCTCCGCCGGTGACCTGCCCATGTTCGGTAAATTGTTCGGATCGAGCAGTGATCGTTCCAAGAAAAC
>JABMMH010000387.1 GCA_013205645.1 Polaromonas sp.
GGCACGCCGGCCATGTGAAGCTGGTCGCACAGGTCAGTGATGACATCCAGACCAAAGGCTTTGATCGACTCAACATCGTCGCCGTAGCCTTGCAGGCGCAGCCGAATCCAGCGTGGAATCTCGGCGCCGCAAGCATCGGAGAAACGCATCAGCTGCGTTGAACTGGTGATCGGCATGATGCCGGGGACGATCGGCACTTCAACGCCCAGTTTGTAGGCGTCGTCGACAAACCGAAAGTAAGCGTCGCTGTTGAAAAAATACTGCGTGATGGCGGCATTGGCGCCAGCCTTGACCTTGGCGGCAAAGGCCTGCAAATCAGCCTCGGCGGATTTCGCCTGCGGATGAATCTCAGGGTAAGCCGCCACTTCAATGTGAAAAGCGTCCCCGGTCTCGGCACGGATGAAGGCCACCAAGTCGCTGGCGTAATGGAACTCGCCACCCATGCCAAAACCGCTGGGCAAGTCACCGCGCAGGGCCACCAAACGCTTTACACCCATGGCCTGTAAAAGTGCCAGCTGTTCGCGAACGGTCGCCTTGGTCGCGCCTATGCATGAAAAATGCGAAGCCGCTTCAACGCCTTCCGCCAAGATTTCCTTGACCGCGGCAAACGTGCCTGCTTGCGTCGAGCCGCCAGCACCAAACGTGACAGAGCAAAACTCCGGTTTGAACGCGTACAACTGCTGCCGCGTGACGCGCAGCTTCGCCGCCCCATCGGGTGTCTTGGTCGGGAAAAATTCGAAACTGATCGGCAGTGTCATGGCATTCACTCAAGCATTCATGCGTTATTTTTATCAGCGAGATTTTTCTTCTCGCGCTTCTTGCTGCGCGCAGGACCGGGCTGACCCGCGTGCGCGGCTTCGCCATCTTCATCCATGGCATCTAGCAGGCTGCGAGTCGCACTGCGCGGCACCCGCTTGACAGCCTGACGCGCAGGCGCCGCCGGCAAGGGCTTGTCTTCACCCACCGCCTCTAGGCCTTTGCGCGCCTGGATAAAAAATTCGCGGTTACCGTCGCCGCCGTCTATTGGAGAGTCGATCCAAGCCAACACCTCGAGGCCAAGTTCAGCGCAACAGTCGCGCAGCCGCTGCTCCACAAAGGCGAAGTGAATCGGGTCGCGCACAATGCCGCCTTTGCCAATCTGCCCGGGCTGCAATTCAAACTGCGGCTTGACCAGCATCAGCAAGTCGCCACCGGGCTTGAGCAAACGCACCACCGCCGGCAACACCAACGTGAGTGAAATGAAGGACAAATCACCGGTGAGGAAATCAAACACCGGATCGAAGTCAGTGTCCAGCGCAGCCAGCAATTCCGGATGGTCTTGCAGCGTGCCCTCGGCTTCAGCAGCATCCAGCTTGACCGTTATCGCGCGGCTGTGGTGCTCGACCAAATCGTCCGCCGTCAGCGAGCGTGCGTTGACACCTTCGATGCAGACCACGCGCGCATCCGCCCGCAAAGTCGGGTGCAACTGACCATGACCCACGTCGACGCCAACCACCTGCGCCGCACCGTGCTGCAGCAAGCAGTCGGTGAAACCGCCGGTGGACTGACCGACATCTAGGCAGCGCCAGCCGGTCACACTCAGACCGGCTTTTTTCAGCGCGCCTTCGAGCTTGAGCCCGCCACGCGAGATGTACTTGGCTTCTGTCGTGTCAGGCACGACCAACTCTGCGCCCTCTGGGATTTCATCGCCGTTCTTGGCGACTTTGCGCCAAGCCGAGTCCTCGTCGGCGCGCCATTGCACGCCCGAAGCGATCAGGCGCTGGGCCTGGGAACGGGTCGTGGCCAAGCCACGGTCGACGAGAAACAGATCAGCGCGCATAAGGCAGACAGAGTTGGTGCGCTTAACGCGCGGTTATCAATAGCGGTAAGTGTCGGCTTTGTAAGGACCGGCTTTGGAAACACCGATGTAAGCCGCTTGCTCGTCGCTCAGTTCGGACAACATGGCACCGACTTTCATCAGGTGCAAGCGTGCGACTTTTTCGTCGAGGTGTTTCGGCAACACGTAAACCTTGCCCACTTCATAGTCGCCCGGCTTGGTGAACAGTTCGATCTGCGCGATGGTCTGGTTGGCAAAGCTGGACGACATCACAA
>JABMMH010000388.1 GCA_013205645.1 Polaromonas sp.
CCAAGCGCATGCCAAGTTTGACGATGAAAAAAGCGAGTTCGCTGGCTATTTAAAGCTGTGGAAATGGCTGGGTGATTCACGCGGCGGTCATGCGGCCGAACACAAACTCTCGAACCGGCAATACGAAAACCTGCTGCGGGAAAACTTCGTCAACATCCGCCGCGTGCGCGAATGGCGCGACATCCACTCACAGCTGCACAGCGTCATAGGCGAGCAAGGTTGGCAGATCAACAGCAAGCCGGCCAGCTACGAGCAGTTGCACTTGTCGATGCTCTGCGGGCTGCTCGGCAACTTGGGCTACAAAGCCGAAGACGAAGAAGCCTATTTGGGTGCGCGCGGCATCCGCTTCTATCGCCACCCCGGTGCCAAGCTGAGCAAAAAACCGGGCCGCTGGATTGTGGCTGCCGAGCTGGTGGAAACCACGCGTCTGTTTGGCCGCGGCATCGCCAATATCGAGCCGCAATGGGTTGAGCAGGTGGCCGGACACTTGCTCAAAAAGCAACTGCTAGACCCGCACTGGGAGAAAAAAGCTGCGCAAGTCACGGCCTTGGAGCGCGCCACGCTGTATGGCTTGGTGATCTACAACGGCCGCCGCGTCAACTTCGGCAGGGTCGACCTGGTGGGTGCCCGTGAAATCTTCATTCGTGAAGCGTTGGTGGCCGGCAACTGGGACACCAAGCTGCCCTTTTTAGCGGCGAATCAAAAACTCATTATCCAAGTGCAAGACCTGGAACACAAAGCACGTCGTCAAGACGTGCTGGTCGATGAAGAGCTGATCTACGCTTTTTACGACCAGCAATTGCCGACGGATATTTGCACCGGGGCCGGTTGCGAGCACTGGTACAAAGACGAAGTCAAAAAGCAGCCGCAGTTGCTGTTGCTGTCGCGTGAAGAACTCATGCGCCACGAAGCAGCGGGCATCACTACGCAGGCCTTTCCTCGAACCTTGCGCCTAGGCGGCGTGGATTGCAACGTGACTTATCTGCACGAGCCCGGCGATGCGAAAGACGGCGTCACGGTGGAAGTGCCGCTGTTTGCCTTGAACCAGGTGAATGACGAGCGCTGCGAATGGCTGGTGCCGGGTTTGCTCAAGGACAAGATTCAGGCACTGATCAAAACGCTGCATCAGCGGCCGCGCTCGCGGCTGGTGCCTTTGCCCGAAACGGTGGCGCGCATGGCGGCTGATTTGCTGCAACCTGATAAATGGAGCGGTGGTTCGCTCACCGATGCCGTGCTCAAGTGGGTGCGCGATGCCACCGCGCTGGACATCAAGCGCAACGACATGAAGCTCGACATGTTGCCGCCGCATCTGTTCATGAATTTTCGGGTGGTTGACGAGCACGGCCGCCAACTCGGCTTGGGGCGCAATCTGGGAGCGCTCAAAGGCGACTTGGGCGCACAGGCGCGCGGAGCGTTTCAAGCGTTGGCCGGGCTTAAAAACCTCAAGGTGGCGGCTCCTGTTGCAGAGCCGAACACAGCGATCTCAGATTCAGTCAGCAAGGCGCGCGGTGCCCAGCCGACCGCTGTCAAAGCTGCGCCAGCAACGCCGCCTAAAAGTCCAGACCGCTACACCACTTGGAGCTTTGGGGAATTACCCGAGCTCATGGAAATTCGCAAGGGTTCACAAACGCTGATCGGCTTTCCTGCGTTGATCGACTTGGGTGACGCGGTGACGATTGAGGTCTTCGACGAGCCCGACATGGCGGCAGCCAAACACCGCGCCGGGCTGCGCCGCCTGTTTTCTTTGCAAATCAAAGATGCCTTGAAATACTTAGAGAAGAACTTGCCCGATCTGCAAAAAACGGCGACGGCTTACATGCTGGTTGGCCGCGCTGCTGACAACTCTGGCGGTGGCACATTGGAAGAATTGCGCACGCAGATCATTGACGTGGCGCTGGACCGCGCCTTTTTGGTGGAACCTTTGCCGACAGGCGAGACCGAGTTCAAGAAACGAGTCGACGACGGCCGTGGTCGACTGACCTTGATCGCCAGCGAAGTGGCGCGCTTGGCTGCCAGCATTTTGACTGAATTTGCCGCCGCTCAGCGCAAGATCAAAGACACTAAAAACGCAGCCGAAGCGTCGGCAGATGCCGCGCAGCAACTGCAGCGCTTGGTGCCTAAACGGTTTTTGATGCTGACCCCTTACGGGCAACTTCAACACTTCCCGCGCTATCTGAAAGCCATCACCTTGCGGCTGGACAAATGGCGCGCCGACCCGGCCCGCGACACGGCTCGGCTGGCAGAGATGAAGCTGCAAGAGCAACGCTATTGGCGGCTCGTGGCCGATCGCAAAGGCGCTGTCGATACGCGCATGCAGGAGTACCGCTGGCTGCTGGAAGAGTTGAGAGTGAGCTTTTTTGCGCAA
>JABMMH010000389.1 GCA_013205645.1 Polaromonas sp.
CAGGCGTGCCAGCCGAAAAAGCCTGCGTTCGACCAGCCAACAAATCCGTCAACGCCGGGCCGGTACCGCGGTAAGAAATATGCGTCATGAACATGCCAGTGGTCAGCTTGAGGTATTCCATCGCCAAATGGCCGGCACTCGCATTGCCGGCCGATCCGTAGTTCAGCTGTCCCGGTCTCGCTTTGACATAAGCAACAAATTCTTTCAGGTTTCGCGCCGGCACATCGGGGTGAATCACGAACAGGCTGGGCACTTTGGCCAGCAAGGTCACCGGGACGAAGTCGCGGTTGACGTCATAGCCGGTGTTCTGAAAAATGTAGGGGTTCACCGCCAGCCGCACCAGTCACCATAGCCTAGCATCCATGCGGGTTTCAGGCCGATGTAGGTGCCAACTGTAGGTGCCAACTTTCCGGTAAAACCGTCACGAAAAGTGAGGCTTGCGTGCTGGCACTTTGTCATGAGTTGCAAGCGAAAGTTGAGCCGCAAAAATCCGAGACAGTAGCTTGAGTATCTTCACGCTGCGATCACCCCCGATACCCCACCGCTTTCCCTGAATAATCGAGGGCGGGGCCTGTGGTGCCGTCATCCAACATGCCATCTAGCTGCACCGGCTTGATTCAGTGCAGGGCGGCTGGTCAACACATACGGAAACCTCCTCCCGTTTCGATGCCTTCTTTGCCTCTGGAACAGTGGCGCCAAATTGATATACGGTAACCACTTGCTTTCCGTATGACTTGAGTTCATGATCAAGTCTTCAACAACGAAGCACCCATGTCCAAGATCACCAAGCCCCAACGAGTTGCCCTTTACGCCCGTGTCAGCACCGGTGGATGTCAAGACAGTTGTCGCATAAAGCTTGTTGCTCAAGCGGCTAGCTGCGTGGGTTGATTCTGTTTCTTTCGTGTTTCCGGGTTGAGGTGAACTTCTGCTATTCGGTCCCAATTGCGGGTCTGGCCAGACCAACGGTTTGGGTTGGCATCGCGTGCTGCGGCATACACCTTGGCCCGCGCATTCAGCAGCACTTGATCGAGCAGCATGTGCCGCTGCGCAGGCGTCACAAAGCCAATCGCGCTGTGCCGATGTTCATGGTTGTACCAGTGCACTAACTGCGTCACCCAGCGACGCGCTTGCAGCAGTCCGCCAAACGGTTTGACGGGCATTTGAGGGCGGTACTTCAGCGTCCTGAACAAGGCTTCCGAGTACGGGTTGTCGTTACTGACCGCTGGCCTGCTGCGAGAGCCGGCCACACCCAAACGCTGCATCGTCGCGAGCATCGTTTCACCCTTCATGGGCGAGCCGTTGTCCGAGTGAACGGTGAGCTGATTTCGCGTGATGCCTTGGCGCTCGCAGATCGCTTTGAGCAACTCGCTGGCCAGCGCAGCACTCTCGCAGTCATACACCTGCCAGCCAACGATCTGGCGGCTGAACAGATCCACGAACAGGTAAAGGTAGAAATAAACGCCGCGCACCTCTGTGGGCAAGTAGCTGATGTCCCAGCAGTAAATCTGATCAGGCCCGGTGGCCACCAGGGCGCGTGGCTTGCTGCGTTTTTGGGCCACCCGCTCCAAGCGGCGATGGGCCAGCTGGCCGACTTCACGCAGCAGTCGGTACAGCGTCGACTCGCTCGCCACATACAGGCCTTGATCAGCCAGGCGCGGCACGATCTGGCTGGGCGGCAGGTCCTTGAACTGATCGCTGTTCATCAACGCCAATGCAGCTTGCCGCTCAGCATGGCTGAACTTGTTGGACGGCACAGTGATGCGGCGCTTGCCTGCGGCCCGAAGGTCGCCCGCCTGATGGCCGGGCCGCCTCCAGCGCTGAACGGTACGCGCGTCCAGTCCAATCACAGCGCAGGCCTTGTGCAAGCGTGCGCCACTCGCGCAGGACTGCCCGATCAGATCGAGCAGCCTCTGACGATACTCGCACGGCGTCATTTCTCCTCGTCCTCCCACAGGGCTTGGAACTTTTTTTGCAGCACCAGCAAGGCTGCGGCCTCGGCCAGCGCCCTCTCTTTTCTGCGCAGCTCGCGCTGTAGCCCATCGTGTTTGACTTGCAGTTCACGCAACGCTGTCTTGGCTTCGCGCGATTCAGGCGCTGTGGCGCTGCAGAATGCCTCACCCCAGGCCTTGAGTTGGTGCTCGAACAGCCCCTTCTCCCGGCACCAGGCATGCAGCTGTGTCTCGGACATGGCGTGCGTCTGGTTCAACGCAAGCAAGCGCTGGGCAGGACCCCACGATTGCGCTGGTAAGTCGTCTGGCAGTTGCGCTGCGGGGCCACCGACTTTATGCTTTTGGTTTGATTTGCTGATCCATTTTCTCAACGTGCCCACAGGCATATTTAAATCATTGGCGACGTCCTGAACGCTGCGTGTACCTCGTTGCCTGACTTTGCTCAGGGCTTGTTCTTGGAATTCAATTGAATGTCGATTTGTTGTCATAAGTGGCGCTCCAATGCGGATCATCCGCGATCATGGGGAAGCGACATCTAGTCTGACACGGGGGGACGGCATGGACCTCACCTCTTTTGTGCTTGGCCCGGCGATTGAGAGGGCCCGTCAAGTTTTGTCTGATCACGCCATCATCGCGTTATCAAAAAGTGGCCAGGCCACTCTGGCTGGCTTGCTGGCTAAGCCACCCAAGCCGACTGAGGCCTTGACGCAACTCATGAGCCTGCCTGACTTCTCCGCCCGAAAAGCATGAGCATTGAGTTTTCATTGTTCGATCCGGCCAAAACATATGGTGGACGAAAACAATTCGATTGTGCTCACGCGGTGATCAACAAGTTTGTTCATGACAACCTGGTGTCGCAAGTCAAGAGGCAGCTCAGTGTGGCTTATGTGCTGACTGAGCCAGATCAAAATGACCGGTTTGTCGGTTTTTTCACAATGGCGCATCACGCGATAGATGCATCATCGCTATCGACGTTGCAGCTCGGCTCTTTGCCTCGAAGGATTCCCTGTGCCCGCTTGATCATGCTTGGCGTGGATCAAAATTTCAAACACCAAAAGCTCGGATCAAGGCTGATGAAGCAGGCGCTTGCGATCACCAAAGAGTCATCTTCTCACATGGGTTGTTATGGTCTCTATCTGGATGCTGATCCGGGCGCTGTTGGCTTCTACCAAAAACTGGGCTTCGCATTACTTGAGGGGGACAAGAGCCCAGAGCCGTCGCCCATGTTCATCACGACGCGATCCATTTAATCTGGTGGCTGGGGCTTACATATTGCGCCGGTATTGCCCGCCGACTTCAAACAACGCGTTGGTGATTTGCCCGAGCGAGCAAACGCGCACGGCGTCCATCAGCACGTCAAACACATTGTGGTTTTCGATCACCGCTTGCTGCAGGCGCTTCAGCATGGCTGGGGCGGCGTCGGCGTGGAGCGTGTGAAAGTCTTGCAGGCGCTGCAACTGGCCTTGCTTTTCAGCGTCGGTGGAGCGGGCCAGCTCTAGGGTGTCTTGCACTTTGTCGCCGTGCGGATTGCGAAAGGTGTTGACGCCGATGATCGGCAGCTCGCCGGTGTGTTTGAGCATTTCGTAGTGCATGGATTCGTCTTGAATCCGACCGCGCTGGTAGCCGGTTTCCATCG
>JABMMH010000390.1 GCA_013205645.1 Polaromonas sp.
AGTCATTGCCTTCCTCGCCGGCCCGCTGTCGAGCTATGTACATGGAACCTTGGTTGACGTGGCTGGCGGACGTTGATCAACTTTATTTTTGCAAGACCGCTAAAACGACAGGAGACAAAAAATGATGAAACGTAGAACCCTGCTGAGTGCCACCGCTGCCGCCGCATCGGCGCTGCTACTACCCGCTGCCATGAGCCAGACCAGCGCTTATCCCGGCAAGCCGATCAAAATGATCGTCCCGTATGCGCCCGGCATTTCGCCCGACATCGTCGCACGGCTGATAGGCAACAAGCTGGGTATGGCGCTGGGTCAACCCGTCATCATTGACAACAAACCCGGCGCTGGCGGCATGATTGGTGCTGAGTTTGCTGCGGCGGCACCGGGCGACGGCTACAACCTGTTCTTCACGGTCAAAGGTGTCATGGCCATTGCGCCGCATCTCTACCCAAACGCCAGATACAACGCATTGAAAGACTTCAAAGCGATCTCACAAATTTTGGTGGTACCGCACATCATCACGGCAACCCCCAACGCGCCTTACAACAACCTCAAAGAAATGGTTGAGTACGCCAAGAAAAATCCCGAGAAAATTAATTACGCGTCGGCCGGCGTCGGCTCACAACCGCACGTGGCGCTGGAGGCCTGGGCTAAGCGCATGGGCATCAAGCTCAACCACATTCCCTACAAATCCAACCCCGGCCCTGATGTGATGAGCGGCGTCGTCGACATCTACCTTGAAGCTTCAGCCAGCGCCATTCCATCGATTCAAAGCGGGAAAATAAAGGCCTTGGCAGTTTCAGGCAACGATCGCCTGACGTCCTTGCCGAATCTGCCCACGGTCACGGAGTTCGGTGCCAACCTCGATCCGAACGGCGTCATCGGCAATTCGTGGCACGGCATATTCACGCCAGCCAGCACGCCAGACGAGATCGTGAGCAGACTCAACACCGAGATCGTCAAGATCGTCAACACACCCGAAATTCAAGCTCGGCTGCGGTTTTTAGGTCTGACACCAACAGGCACCAATGCAGCGACGCTGGCCAGCGGCGCTGCATCTGATTTCGCCTATTGGGGCGCCTTGATCAAAGAACTCGGCATCGCGGTCGAATAAAAGAAGTTCTTTGATGCGCACCCAACCCATGGTGCCGGCCGATCAAACCACCGATGCAGTGCTGAAGATGCTGCGCACCATGCGGCTGATACGCGACTTCGAAGAAGCTGCGGGCCAGGCCTTGCAAGACGGTCATGTCCGAGGTTCGGTGCACCAGTACACCGGGCAAGAAGCGATTGCTACCGGCGTGTGTCATCACCTTCATCAGCACGATTTCGTCTCCAGTCACCACCGCGGTCATGGCCACGCCATTGCCAAAGGTGTGTCGGTCGCGAAGATGATGCGTGAGCTGTTCGGTCGCCAAGGGGGCACGTCGAACGGCAAAGGCGGCTCCATGCACATCGCTGATTTTTCACTCGGCATGCTGGGGGCCAACGGCGTTGTCCCTGATGGCGTGACCATCGCTGTAGGCGCGGCACAGGCTCTCAAAATGCAGGGCCGAGACGGCGTGGTGGTGGCCTTTTTCGGTGATGGCGCCATGAACCGTGGCCCTCTTTTTGAAGCCTTCAACTGGGCCAAACTGTTTGATTTACAGGTGCTGTTTGTCTGCGAAGACAATGGCTATTCAGTCACTTTGCAAACCCGCAACGTCACCGCTGGCCCGCCCGCCATTGAGCGGGTGCAGGCCTTTGGCATTCCGACCCTGTCCGTCAACGGCAACAATGTGCAGACCGTTGAAACAGCAGCTGGAGAGCTGCTCGAGCGAATTCGTGCAGGCAGTGGCCCGTGCTTTTTACACGCCACCACTTACCGCTGGTACGGGCACTTGGCACATGACAAGGCGCTGTACCGTGACCCCGTTGAAGTCGCATTGGCCCGAAAAGATGACTGCATGTTGCACGCTGAGAATTGGCTGCTGTCGCAAGGCGTCAGCGTTGATCAATTGCATCAACTGCGCGACGATTCACAAGCGCAAGTAGCCGCCGCCGTGACAGAGGCACTAGATGCACCTTGGCCTGACGCGGCCAGCGCTTTCACAGATGTACAAGACCTTGGGGGCGCAGCATGAGCACCATGACTTATGCAGAAGCTGGTTGTTTAGCGCTGGCTCAAGAAATGGAGCGAGACGCGAATGTCTGGGCGTTGGGCGAAGATGTTGGACCTGAAGGCGGCGTGGCCGGCCAGTACCGCGGACTGCTCCAACGCTTTGGCCCGCAACGCATTGTCGACACGCCTATTTCCGAATCCATGATCATGGCGGCGGCGATTGGCTCGTCCTTGCTCGGCATGCGCCCCGTGGCCGAACTGCGCTATGCCGACTTCGCCTTGTGCGCGGCCGATGAAATCATCAACCAAGCCGCGAAAGCGCGCTACATGCAAGGCGGGCAAGTGCGCGTGCCCGTCGTCATACGCCAACCCATCGGCATGCGTTGGGGCATGGCCGCACAGCATTCGCAGAGCAACGAAAACCTATGGATCGGCACGCCAGGCTTGGTCGTGGTGGCACCGGCCACCGCAGCCGACAACCACGGCTTGCTGAAAGCGGCCATTCGCTCTGACGACCCCGTCGTCTACATGGAGCACAAAGAACTCTGGCTGGTTCAAGGCGAGGTCGACACACAGGCCGAGCCGATTCAGCTCGGCAAAGCCGCCATACGGCGCGAAGGCCGCGACGTGACCTTGGTCAGTTGGTCCAGCACCGTCACCAGTTGCCTGCGTGCGGCCGACGCACTGGCGCGCGAAGGCATTGACGCCGAAGTGATTGACCTGCGCACACTTTGGCCTTGGGACCGCGACACCGTGTTCGCATCGATAGAAAAAACCGGCCGTGTGGTGGTCGCGCATGAGTCCACACGCGTCGGTGGTTTTGGTGGCGAGTTGTTGGCCGAAATCGCTGAAGCATTTTTTGGCCTACTCAAAGCCAGACCAACACGGCTTGGGTCACCACGCATTCCCGTGCCTTATTCGCAGCCGCTGGAAGACTTGTGCCGCGTAATGCCTGCACACATTGCCGAGGCAACACGTCAGCTTTTCAGTGCGTCTCTGCTCTGACCTCAAGAAAGCAACAGGACTGGTTCGCCTGCGCTTGTGGTCTTCACGTTTACGGCCATTTGCACTATAGGGTATTTACGTATCAATCTTAGCTTTTAAAAAATTTTAAGCTAAGAAATAGGTGCACAATTCGCCCAGAATTACAACAAGCTGACAACCAGTGAAAACGTCCTACAGGGCGTCGCCACTTGACCTAAGAACCGCGGCCAATCGAACTACTCAGTCAAACCGACAAAAAGGGACATTTTTCCTCTTTGTCGGTGGATGAAGTGGAGTTTTGACCGTGGCGTCATTTTATAAAACGGAAAAGGTAAATTTTGCAAAACAAAAGTCAAGTTGACTTCTATTCTGGACTGCTGTTTGTCGTCATGGGCATCGCGTTCGCATGGGGAGCTACGAACTACAACATCGGCGACGCAGCCCGAATGGGCCCTGGCTACTTTCCCTTGTTACTCGGCACTTGTATGGCCTTGATCGGTGTCCTCATCACCATCAAAGCACTGCTAGCAAAAACCGCAGATGGCGACAAGATCGGCACATGGGCATGGCGACCGCTGGGCTACATCATCGGAGCCAACTTCGTGTTTGGCCTGTTGTTGGCGGGTATGCGAAGCATCTCGCTGCCGGCTTTCGGCTTGATCATCGCGATTTATGCCTTGACCTTCATTGCCAGCATGGCGCAGGCCAACTGGAAGTTCTTAAGAACCTTCTATCTCGCAACAACTCTGGCTGTTGGTAGTTACCTGGTGTTCGTCATGGCACTGGCACTTCAGTTCCCGGTGTGGCCTGACTTCATCACCGGCTACTAAGGAAAATAAAAATGGATCTGATTGCAAATTTATCGCTGGGTTTTAGTGTCGCCTTCACGCCAATCAACCTAGGTTACGCTTTTGTCGGCTGCATGCTGGGAACCTTGATCGGCATTTTGCCGGGCATTGGCCCCGCCGCCACCATCGCCATGCTGCTCCCCGCCACCTACGCGCTGCCACCGGTGTCTGCGCTGATTATGTTGGCCGGTATTTACTACGGCTCACAGTACGGCGGTTCCACCACCGCCATTTTGGTGAATCTCCCAGGCGAGTCGTCATCTGTTGTGACCGTGATTGACGGTCACCAGATGGCCAAAAAAGGACGCGCGGGGCAGGCCTTGTCTGCTGCTGGGATTGGTTCTTTCTTTGCCGGTTGTGTCGGCACCGTGCTGATCGCCGCCTTTGCGCCACCCTTGACCGAACTGGCTTTCAAGTTTGGTCCTGCTGAGTACTTTTCGTTGATGACGCTGGGCCTGATTGGCGCAGTGGTGCTGGCATCAGGTTCGCTGCTCAAGGCGGTTGGCATGATTTTCTTGGGCCTGCTGATTGGCTTGGTCGGCACCGACGTGAACTCGGGCGTGGCGCGCTTCAGCTTTGACGTGCCAGAGTTGACTGATGGCATTGGCTTTGTCGCGATAGCCATGGGTATTTTTGGCTATGGTGAGATCATCACCAACTTGGCACAACGCCAAGTTGAGGGTGAGGTCACCGCCATCAAGATCAAGGGAATGTACCCGACCAAGCAAGACTGGAAGGACATGACGCCGGCCATCTTGCGAGGCACCTTGCTGGGTTGCGTGCTCGGCATTTTGCCCGGCGCAGGCGCCACGCTGGCGGCTTTTGCGGCTTACACCATTGAAAAGAAAGTCAAAGGGCGTTCAGGCGAAGTGCCTTTCGGCAAAGGTAATATCCGTGGTGTGGCCGGTCCTGAGTCTGCTAACAATTCAGCCGCACAGACAGCCTTCATTCCGCTGCTGACCCTTGGCATTCCATCGACTGTGACGATGGCGCTGATGATTGGCGCGATGACGATTCACAACATCCAGCCCGGCCCACAGGTCATGACCAGTAATCCAGAGCTGTTCTGGGGTCTGATTGCATCGATGTGGATTGGCAACGCGATGTTGATCATCTTGAACCTGCCGTTGGTCGGCATGTGGGTCAAACTGCTGAAAGTACCCTATCACTTCATGTATCCGTCGATTGTGTTGTTCTGCGCCATTGGTGTTTACTCGACCAACAACAACACATGGGACATCTGGGTCGTCGGCATATTCGGCATCATTGGCTACGTCTTCAACAAGCTGCGCCTAGAACCTGCCCCGCTGCTGCTGGGTTTGATCCTTGGCCCGATGATGGAAGAAAACCTGCGCCGTGCGCTGCTGCTGTCACGCGGTGACTGGAGCACGTTCCTGACCCGTCCACTGTCTGCCAGCTTGCTTGTCGCTTGCGTCTTGCTGCTCTTGGTCGTTTTGTTGCCTGCCGTGGCGAAAAAACGTGAAGAGGCTTTTGTCGAATAAAACTTGTTATTGACACACAAAAAAAAGAGCGCCTCAAGGGGCGCTCTTTTTTTGACTAACAATTGCCACTGCTAATTATCAGCAACCATTACGGGCCCAGTAATACCCGCTGGTCGTTAGGTTGTATGCCAAGATTGGCTCGGGTGGCGATGTAAAGCTGGCCATTTGTGTAGCGTACGATTTTTTCTTTTGAGTAATAGCTGCGCTCAATTCAACTGGGGAACGTGCATACATAAGTAGTCCTCCGTGTCAGACTAGATGCCGCTTCCTCATGATCGCGCGACCTCACATCCGAGGTGATGGCCACTTCAAGCCGCTGGCCACGACCTGGACCAAGCGCATTTCGGCCTACCCGCAACCATCGACCGCTGTGGGACAAGGGTTCTCCGATCTTCAAATAGCGCACTGGGCGGGACTGCACGCGCCACGCGGAACGTCGCCAGAGATCATGGACAAATTGGCGGCTGCCGTTGACAAGGCGATGCACGACCAAGCCTTCATGGAGCTGAGCGACATTGCCGACCACACTGCCCGCATCCGCGACGCCGTTGATGTGTCGCTGATCGTTGACGCAGACACCGGCTTTGGCAACGCCCTCAACACTTACCAAACCGTGCGCACGCTAGAGCGTGCAGGTGCGGACAGCATCCAGATCGAAGAGCAGGTTAGCCCCAAACGCTGCGGCCATTTTTCGGGCAAAGATGACATCACCACCATCGAGATGATCGGCAAGATCAAGGCCGCAGCAGACGCGCGCCGGGATCCCGATCTGCTCATCATGGCGCGCACCGACGCCTGTGCGGTCTACGGTTTTGAGGCCGCTCTTGAGCGTGCTCAGTTGTTCAGCGAAGCCGGGGCCGACATCTTGTTTGTCGAAGCCGTGACGACGGCTGAAGAAATGCGCGCGCTGCCCGCACGCCTCAAGAGCCCCCAACTGATGAACATGGTGATTGGCGGCAAGACGCCGATTTTCAGCGCCGCAGAATTGGCCGATCTTGGCTATGGCATCGTGCTGTATGCCAACGCTGCTTTACAAGGCGCAGTCGCCGACATGCAAAAATCACTGACTGTCTTGCGCGATACACAGCGTATCGACGAAGACTCTGGCTTGGTTGTCTCTTTTGCTAAGCGACTTGTCGGCAAGCCCCAATGGGATGCCATGGGAAAAGAAATACCAGTGACTCCCAGAGTGCGCATTTCTTTTAGACACTCTTTGCTCACATCAGCGCGTCAGTGACGCCCAGCATGTGAATCGCGATCAGGGTCAACAGGCCGGCCATGATCAGGTAGTAGGCAGTCGGAATGATCGTCATGCGAAGCACTTGGCCCTCGCGTCCTAGCAGCCCGACGGTGGCAGAAGCGGCCACCACGTTGTGAATGGCGATCATGTTGCCGGCCGCGGCACCGACGGCCTGTGCGGCCACCAGCATCGCGCTCGACACGCCGATCAAATGCGCCGTGTCAAACTGAAACTGCGCCATCATTAAATTGGACACCGTGTTGGAGCCGGCAATGAACGCACCCAGCGCGCCAACCGTCGGCGCGAAAAATGGATAGACACTGCCGACGCTGCTGGCGACCAGTTCGGCCATGGCTCTAGGCATCGACGGCAAGTCGCCGAGGTTGACGCCGGAGTTGATCAAAATTCGAACCATCGGGATCGTGAAAATCAGCACAAAACCGGCGCCCAGCAAGGTGCGTGACGATTCGCCAACTGCCGCCTTGAGCTCTGAAAACTTCATGCGCTGCAGCACAAAAGTAGCCAGCACCACCATCACCATGATGCCGCCCGGCAGGTACAGAAACTCGATGCTGCCGGACAAGCCGGTTTCGCCCAAAATGTTACTCCAGCGCAGCACCAAGTTGTTCAAAAAGAAAGCCTTGAGGTCGGCATTGACGCGCGACAAGACCAGCAAACCCGCCAACAGCAAGTAGGGCAACCAAGCCAAGCCAACCGACATCGGCGCTTTAGCCGTCAACTCGTCGAGCTTGATTTCAATGCTGCCCATCCATTGCACCGGCCACTCTTTGGCGTCGGCAAAGTCCCATGACTTTTTGGGCAACAAGAAGCCTGCTTTAGCAGCCGGCACCACAATCAGCAGCCCCACCAGCGCACCCAGCATGGACGGAAATTCAGGGCCTAAGAAGACACCTGCTGCGGCATAAGGAATGACGAAAGCCAAGCCCGCAAACAGCGCAAAAGGGGCTATCGCCAGCCCTTCACGCCAAGATTTGTTGCGGCCAAAAAACCGTGTCAACATGACGCACATGAAGAGCGGCATGGCCATGCCGATGACCGCATGCATGATCGCCACTTCGGAGGTGATCAGGCGGTAAAAAACATCCCAATCAGAACCTCTGGCGATCAGTTGTTCAGAAATTCCGGCCATGTTCAAACCACCCGGGACGCCCACCACAATCGGTGTACCAACTGCACCAAACGACACCGGTGTGGATTGAACCATCATGCCGATCATGACGGCACCCAGCGCAGGAAAGCCCAGCGCAACCAGCAGTGGAGCGACAACCGCGGCCGGTGTTCCAAAGCCTGATGCACCCTCGATAAAGCAGCCAAACAGCCACGCCACGATGACGACCTGGACCCGGCGATCGGGGCTGATGTTGGAAAAACCGCCGCGTATGGCTTTGATCGCACCTGAATGTTTCAGCGTGTTCAGCAGCAAGATCGCGCCGAAAATAATCCACAAAATGGACCCGGTCAATATCAAGCCCTGAAGACCCGATGCGATGACCCGGTTGACGGACATGTCCCATGCCAACAAGGCGATCAGGATGGTCACCAGCAAGACCACCGGCATCGCGCGCTTGGCAGGCCAGTTAAAGCCCACCAGCAGCACGGCAGCCAGCATCAAAGGTGCGAAAGCCAATAGGGAAAGCAATGTTTGGCTCATGCCAGGTTCCTTCGATTGAACGTTTTTTGGATGGAGGCCGCAGGTTCACGTGGGATCGTGAAAGGCTGCCGGACAAGCCCATGTAACAAAAAGGCTATCAGACTCGCTGAGTGAGGTTCTGCGCCTGTTTTTTGGTTTTAATAATTTAATTAACAAGCAACTTTACAACAAAATACTTTTGTATTAATTGTGGTAAACCCTAGCTTTTGAGAAAAAGAGGCGCCACATTCACCTCCGGTGCGTACGGCTTTATTACACTCAGTTAGATGAGTCCCGTCCCTCAACCGCAGCGCGCACCAAGCCACTTCACGGCTTATTTTTGGAGTGGCGATGTGATCCGCAGTCGACACGTGAGTGATGTCGTGTTGACAGGGACAGTCGACATTCCTGTTCCGCCGACAAGGCTGATGGCAGACTGGGAAAGGGACATATCGTCGCGGTTAGCACTGGAACCCGGCGACGTTGAGTCACTTTCTTTGCCGCGAGCACGTGTGCGCTGGCCAGACTACAAGCACTGCGTGCAGGCAGCATCCGGCTGGACACGCACCTTGGGTTTGCAAGATGTGCTGACCACCAGCGACACGGCGCTGATGACCTGCCGCGGCGCCAAGTACCACCATGACGGCGAGCAGTACGGTGGCGCGGCTTTTTGCAACCTTTTTCTGAGCGAAGACAGAGGGCTTGACCTGCACTTTCCGGCGACGGGTCATCGAATCCCATTGGTCCGGGGGACGGCGGTGATTTTCGACACCGGTCAGCCGCACGCCGTCATTGATCGCCACAGTACGGGCTTTAACGCGGGCGACTTCCCACCCGAAAGAGATTGCACGCAAGTCTTCCTGACTTGGGAGTTGCCAATTGAAAACGCTCATGTCGCCCAAACGCTGAACGTCGCCTTTGACACCGATCCTTTGACCGCGTTGCAAATGATTGAAGAGCAAGTCTGGCGCAACGGCGCACGGCTCAGCGCGCATGGGCTCCATGAAGATTCCCCTGGTTCAGCGAAAGAAAAATCCACATTGACTTCCTCTACATGACGTATTTTTACGAACCCCACTTAGGCCATGGCCTGCCACACAACCCGTTCAATTCAATTGTGGGTCCACGTCCCATCGGATGGATGTCCACGCGCAGCAACGCAGGCGTGTTGAATCTTGCGCCCTACAGTTTCTTCAATGCCTTCAACTACGTGCCACCCATCGTGGGCTTCTCCAGCACCGGTGCCAAAGACTCTTTGCGAAACGTGCAGGAGAACGGCATGTTTGTGTGGAACCTGGTGACCCGCCCCTTGGCTGAGGCGATGAACCAAACTTGCGCAGCCGTTGGGCCAGACGTGAATGAGTTTGAACTGGCCGGCTTGCTCACCGCCCCATCTCGCGTGGTGGACGTGCCGCGCGTCGCTGACAGCCTCGTGTCGTTTGAATGCCGCAGCACGCAAATCATTCAGCTCGAAGGGCTCGACAAGCAGAAGATTCCCACTTGGTTGGTGCTGGGCGAAGTGGTCGGCGTTCACATTGCCGAGCACTTGCTCAAAGACGGCATCTATGACACCGCCAACGCGGGCCACATCTTGCGTGGCGGTGGCCCCGGAGACTACTTCAGCATTGGACCGGAACAGTTGTTCCAAATGTTGCGACCCGACGCCTGAAGTACCGGCGGCAGACCTCACAACCGGTGGTTGTCAAGGCGTGCCTGCAACCCGTGAACATCCACTTGAGATTCCTTCCCATGATGAACAAAGACACCCAGATCTGAGGTGCGTTTGTCACCCTTGGAAAGTCCAATATTGTGGTGAAGGACATCAATTTTTCCGAGGTGCTGGATGCCGGTTTCGGCGATCTGTCAGCCCGAACCATGATGACGTTTGGGCCCGAACAAATGCAATCCATGGGCACAAGATCCTGCAGGGTGTTGTGAGGAAGTTTTTGACAAGCGTCCGACCAAAGCCAAACTGCGTGCTGCTGCGAGTGAGCATATCGCCATGCTGGAGCAATCTCCTGAGCGCATTTTGGCCTACTTTCAGGACCAGCGGGTTCGCTATGCCGCTTGATACTTCACTAGGCCGGAGCTATAGCTGCCAGATAAGTCATTTTTCAGGGGTTTTCACCCTCCCACTGTTTTTGTTCGCCCTCTAAAGTATGAAAACGATAAAAACACAAACAGGAGTCATGCTTTGCAGCTTTCTAAACACCTCACAAAGTCCACCCGGCGTTTCGGCCTAAGCCTCATCGGAGCGGTGAGCTTGCTCAGTACTTTGGGCTTCGGACTTCTCGCAAGTTCAACCGCCATGGCACAGGCCTATCCCAACAAGACCATCCGTTTGGTTGTAACCTTTCCCACAGGTGGCGCGCCCGACATTCTGGCCCGTTTGTTCAGTGAGAAATCACAGCTGGGCCAGCCCG
>JABMMH010000391.1 GCA_013205645.1 Polaromonas sp.
GCTTAAAGGAATCCGATGGGACGCACGCTATACGACAAGATTTGGGACGAGCATGTCGTCCGCACAGAAGAAGACGGCACCGCCATCCTCTACATCGACCGCCATCTGGTCCATGAAGTGACCAGCCCACAAGCCTTTGAAGGCCTGCGCGAAGCCGGTCGCAAGGTTTGGCGCATCAGCTCCATCGTTGCCACCGCCGACCACAACACGCCGACCACCGGCTGGGAGCTGGGTTACGACGGTCTGACCGACGCAGTCGGCAAAGAACAAGTGCTTGCACTGGACAGCAACATTGCGGAGTTCGGCGCTGCCGCCTACTTCCCATTTCTGTCCAAGCGGCAAGGCATCATCCACGTCATGGGGCCTGAGAACGGCGCCACGCTGCCCGGCATGACCGTCGTCTGCGGCGACTCGCACACCTCCACCCACGGCGCCTTTGGTGCATTGGCGCACGGCATTGGCACCAGCGAAGTCGAACACGTCATGGCGACGCAAACGCTGCTGGCCAAAAAAGCCAAAAACCTGCTGATCAAAGTCGAAGGCACCTTGGCCCCCGGCCTGACCGGCAAAGACATCGTGCTGGCCATCATCGGCAAGATCGGCACGGCAGGCGGCACCGGTTACACCATCGAGTTTGGCGGCGCGGCAATTCGTGCGCTCAGCATGGAAGGCCGCATGACGGTCTGCAACATGGCGATCGAAGCCGGTGCCCGCGCCGGTCTGGTGGCGGTCGACCAAAAAACCATTGACTACGTCAAAGGCCGTTTGCTCGCGCCCGGCACAGACCCCAAGACCGGCCAATTTGTCGGTGGCCCTGAGTGGGACATGGCAGTGCAGTACTGGAACACTTTGCGCTCAGACGCCGGTGCCAAGTTTGATGCCGTGGTCGAACTCGACGCTGGCAGCATCCGGCCACAGGTGACCTGGGGCACCTCGCCTGAAATGGTGCTGTCGATCGAAGACATCTTGCCCGATCCAGACAAGGAAAAAGACGCCAACAAGCGCGATGCCATCGAACGTGCCTTGACCTACATGGGCCTGGCACCCGGCAAAGCGATCAACGACATCATGATCGACAAAGTCTTCATCGGCTCTTGCACCAACAGCCGCATTGAAGACATCCGCGAAGCCGCCGCCATCGTCAAAAAGATCGGCCAAAAAGTCGCGAAAAACGTCAAGCTCGCCATGGTTGTGCCGGGTTCTGGCTTGGTCAAGGAACAAGCCGAACGCGAAGGCCTCGACAAGATTTTTATCGCCGCCGGTTTTGAATGGCGCGAACCAGGCTGCTCGATGTGCCTGGCCATGAACGCCGACCGACTTGAACCAGGCGAGCGCTGTGCCTCGACCAGCAACCGGAACTTCGAAGGCCGTCAAGGCGCCGGCGGACGAACCCATCTGGTCAGCCCGGCGATGGCGGCTGCGGCCGCCATCCACGGCCACTTCGTTGACATCCGTAAATTCGCTTAAGTCCAAGGCTCACCATGATCCGCAAAACAATCACCCTTGCCTGCGCCGCGCTGGCTGTGCTTTTGACAGGCTGCAACACCTTTCGCGGCCTTGGCCAAGACGTGCAAAAAGCCGGTGCTATCGTTGAAAACGCGGCCAAGAAATAACCCATACAGCTATGCAAAAATTCACCGTACACAAAGGATTGGTGGCCCCCATGGACCGCGAAAACGTGGACACGGACGCCATCATTCCTAAGCAATTTCTCAAGTCGATCAGAAAGACCGGCTTCGGCCCCAATCTGTTCGACGCCTGGCGCTACCTCGACGCCGGCTTCCCCGGACAAGACCCAGCCTCACGCAAGCCGAACCCAGATTTCGTGCTGAACCAGTCCCGCTACGCAGGCGCGTCAGTCTTGTTGGCGCGCAAAAACTTTGGCTGCGGCTCCTCGCGTGAGCACGCGCCTTGGGCACTAGACCAATACGGGTTCCGAGCCATCATTGCGCCCAGCTACGCCGATATCTTTTTCAACAACAGTTTCAAGAACGGCTTGCTGCCAATCGTCTTGCCTGAAGCCCAAATGAGCCAGCTGTTTGCCGACGCCTTGGCGTTTCCCGGCTACGAATTGACCATCGACCTAGCACGCCAAGTGGTCATCAAGCCGCAAGGCGAAGAGCTGCCGTTTGAGGTCCAGCCTTTTCGCAAGTTTTGCCTGCTGGGTGGCCTTGACGATATCGGCCTGACCTTGCAAAAAGCCGACAAAATCAAGGCTTTCGAGGCCGAGCGTCTGGCCTCCAAGCCTTGGTTGGCCCACACGCACCAAGCTTGACCTTTTGCAATTTGGCGCGACTTCGCGCGATCTTGCGCGACCCCTTAATTAGCGGCTGAACCCGCAACGCATGAATGGCTAGATGATGAAAATTGCAGTACTCCCGGGCGATGGCATTGGCACGGAAATCGTCGCCGAGGCCGTCAAGGTCTTGAAGGTTTTGGACTTGGACATGACGCTGGAAACCGCTCTGGTCGGCGGTGCCGCTTTTGACGCCCACGGACACCCGCTGCCGGAAGCCACACTGGCATTGGCCAAGGCCTCAGATGCGATTTTGTTTGGCGCCGTCGGCGACTGGAAATACGACACGCTGGACCGGCCGCTGCGGCCTGAACAAGCCATTTTGGGCCTGCGCAAAAACCTAGGGCTGTTTGCCAACTTTCGCCCCGCCATCTGCTACCCGCAACTGGTGGACGCCTCCAGCCTGAAACGCGAACTGGTGTCGGGCCTCGACATCCTCATCATTCGTGAGCTGACCGGTGACATTTACTTTGGCCAGCCGCGCGGTCGCCGCGTCGCTACCGACGGCCATTTCCCGGGCAGCGAAGAAGCTTTCGACACCATGCGCTACTCGCGCCCAGAAATCGAACGCATCGCGCACGTGGCTTTCCAGGCGGCACGCAAACGCAGCCAACGCGTCACCAGCGTCGACAAAGCCAACGTGCTCGAAACCTTCCAGCTCTGGAAAGACGTGGTGACCGAGGTCGGCCTGCAATACCCCGACGTCGCACTCGACCACATGTATGTCGACAACGCCGCCATGCAGCTGGTCAAAGCACCGAAAAAATTTGACGTGGTGGTCACCGGCAATATGTTCGGCGACATTCTGAGCGACGCTGCTGCCATGCTCACCGGCAGCATCGGCATGTTGCCATCGGCCAGCCTGAATGCCCAGAACCAAGGCTTGTACGAGCCGAGCCACGGCAGCGCACCCGACATCGCCGGCAAAGGCGTGGCGAATCCGTTGGCGACGATTTTGAGCGCCGCCATGATGCTGCGCTTCAGCTTGAACCAGCCCGAAGCTGCCGCACGCATCGAAAAAGCCGTGGACGTCGTCTTGAGCCAAGGCCTGCGCACGCCAGACATCTACAGCGAAGGCACGACCCGTGTCGGCACCGTCGAGATGGGCAACGCCGTGGTCAAAGCGCTGGGCTGAACGGCAAGCGCTGGGTCACATGTCGAAGGTGTATTCAACCCATTGAATTTTTTCAAAAGGCACCTTGGACAAAAATCTGATGATGTCTTTTCGCCCCCAATACGACGGTTTTCCTAGCGCATCTTGGGCCATCAGAACAATGGGCATGGCGGGGAAATAGGGCTCAAATGCTTGGGCGGTGGTTTGGGAATCTGTCTGAGACAAAAGCAAGTGTGGTTTGACAATCACAATCGCGAACTTCACACCCCGCTCTTTGATGACTGCGCCTTGAATCTTTTCCATTCCCATCCTGTTCATAAAAACTGAGCTCTGACAATTGCAAGGGCAGAGGTTACCTCACCCCCAAGAGAACTACGCTGTACTTGCCGTCTTAACAAGGTGTTTTCACCCTCGCTAGGGCGACTGATGCGCCTCAGACAGCCTTCGACTTGATATCGCTACAATTAAAACCATGTTTCACGACTATCAGCTCATCCTGAACCTCGCCCCTGACGACACGGCGGGAGCGAATCTGCGTGCAAGCATCCCAAATACCACGACCACCCAGGGCTGATCCAGTCCACCTCGTCGTGCGCCCTCCCCGGCCAGACGAGCTGGGCAAACAGTCTGGTCTGACACTGTTTTGAAAATCGAAAGGGCGTTGAAATGAGCAAGTTAGTAGGTTTGGTCGGCTGGCGCGGCATGGTTGGCTCGGTGTTGATTGACCGCATGCAGGCCGAGGGCGACTTTGCCCTGATTGAGCCGATGTTTTTCTCCACGTCCAATGCCGGTGGCAAAGCCCCAGCGCAGGCGAAAAACGAAACCACACTCAAAGACGCTTTCGACATCGATGCGCTGAAAAAATGCGACATCATCCTGACCGCTCAAGGCGGCGACTACACCGCTGAGGTGTTCCCAAAACTGCGCGCCGCTGGCTGGACAGGCCACTGGATTGACGCTGCCTCAACGCTGCGCATGAACGACGACGCCGTCATCGTGCTCGATCCGGTCAACCTGCCGGTGATCAAAA
>JABMMH010000392.1 GCA_013205645.1 Polaromonas sp.
GGCACGCACGGGCCTGGTCAGACAGGGCCGTGCAAGGCGGGGGTTGGTGGATGCGCATCGCTTTCAACCCCTGCGCAGTCGTTACCCTGCGGGATTGAAAGCTAGCAACTAGGACTGCTTTCCAAGGATTTCTCCGTCATTGAACATGGCGGGAATTATGTCACCGGACTCCAGCACATTTGATGACAGAAAAGAACGCTTCCTGCAGTGAATAAATGCAGCCTTAAAGATAAACCTTAAAATATTACAAAATAGCCATTTTTTTACATAAAAAATACTTTTGTTTTATCCAGGCAAACCCAACGACAAGGCCTGGGCAGAGCTGACAAATCGAGGTCCGACAAGAGCTGCCTTTTGTTGCAGTGCACGATTGCAATCGCTGCCCTTCAGGCGCATAGTGAAGTTGAAAGCGAAGTTCCGTGAGCCATCGGGCAAGCCTGTCCTGCTAGCGCTTTCAAAACCCCTTCCCAATGGAAAAGGAGTCTTTTATGAACTTGACGATCAGCGGCCATCACCTCGAAGTGACGCCGGCATTGCGCGGCTACGTGACCTCTAAACTCGATCGAATTTCCCGACACTTCGACCAAGTGGTCGACATCAAAGTCCTCTTAACAGTTGACAACATGAAAGAGAAAGAATTGAGACAGCGCGCCGAGTGCAATGTGCACGTGAAGGGCCGTGACCTGTTTGCCGAGAGCTCCCACGCAGACCTCTACGCCGCGGTCGACGAACTGACCGACAAGCTAGACCGACAAGTCGGTCGCTACAAGGACAAAACCCAAGACCACGCCCACGTGGCAGCCAAGTATCAGGCTTGAATCTTCGCGTTTTCCGTGCCTGTTCTGCCCCTTCAGGCAGCCAAGCCCAAACCAAGCCGCCCGATTATTCTGGCGGCTTTTTTGTGGGTAAAGGTCAGGGTTGGCTGTAGCGAGTGCATAATTCGGCGACTTGATGACTGTTATGAACCGGCTCTCGCAAATACTCCCACCTGCCCAAATTCTGGTCGGCCTTGAAGCCACCAGCAAGAAACGCGCGTTCGAAGAAGCTGGCTTGCTTTTTGAAAACCTGCACGGGTTGAACCGTGCCCTCGTCACGGACAGTCTGTTTGCCCGCGAGCGGTTGGGCTCGACTGGCTTGGGCCATGGTGTGGCTATTCCCCACGGCCGCATCAAAGGCTTGAAATCGCCCTTGGCTGCCGCTTTCCAGTTGGCGGCACCGATTGGCTTTGATGCCCCAGATGAGCAAGCGGTTCGACTGCTGATCTTCCTGCTGGTGCCCGAAGCGGCGACCCAAAAACACCTTGAAATCTTGTCTGAAATTGCAGAAATGCTGAGCGACAGCGGTCTGCGCGAGCAACTCAAGCTCAGCAGCCAGACCACTGACATGCACCAGCTGATCGCCAACTGGCATTCAGTCCACGCACATCCCTGACCCCGCCCGCACCCCTGCATGAAGCCAACCGTCGTCAGCGCTGAAGCCTTGTTCGAGGACCACAGCGCCGCCTTGAAATGGCAATGGGTCGCCGGACTGGGGGCTTCAGATCGCCGCTTTGATGAAGTCGCTGTTCGGGCCGCCCGATCGGGTGCTGACTTGGTCGGTTACCTGAATTACATCCACCCTTATCGGGTGCAAATCCTCGGTGAGCGTGAAGTAGCCTACCTGACCAAGGGCAGCAAAGAAGACTGTGCTCGCCGCATCTCGCGCATCATCACGCTGGAGCCGCCGGTGTTGGTGGTTGCAGACGGCCAGACTGCGCCTGACACCTTGATTTCCATGTGCGAACGCGGCCAGCTGCCGATGTTCGCGACACCCGAATCAGCCGCCTTCGTGATTGACGTGCTGCGCGCTTACCTGTCTAAGCACTTTGCTGACCGCACCTCTATGCACGGCGTGTTCATGGACATTTTGGGCATGGGCGTGATGATCACCGGCGAATCCGGCCTGGGCAAGAGCGAGCTCGGGTTAGAGCTGATTTCACGCGGTCATGGTCTGGTGGCAGACGATGCGGTCGACCTTTTTCGCATCAACCAGACGACGATCGAGGGCCGCTGCCCGGAACTCTTGCAAAACCTGCTCGAAGTGCGCGGCATCGGCCTACTCGACATCAAGGCAATTTTTGGCGAGACCGCGGTGCGCCGCAAACTCCGCCTCAAGCTGATCGTGCATCTGGTTCGGCGTGAAACCCTAGAGCGTGAATACGAGCGCATTCCGTACGAACCTCTGACGCAAGACTTGCTGGGCATTCCTGTGCGCAAAGTGATCATTCAGGTTGAAGCCGGCCGCAACATCGCGGTGCTGGTGGAGGCTGCCGTGCGCAATGCTATTTTGCAACTGCGCGGTGTCAATACCTACGAAGATTTTGTCGAGCGGCACCGCAAGGCCATGGAACGCGGCGACTGAGAGGGTCTAAAACCCCCACGCGTTATGCAGCTTGAAAGCGCGTTGAGACTGGCCGATGTGGGCACTCAGTTTTGGTGCAATTGGCGTAGATAGACAGCGAATGGTCGGCGATCTTGAAACCCTTGGCGAGGGCCACGTCGTGTTGCCGTTTTTCGATCTCAGCATCGTAAAACTCTTCTACTTTGCCGCAATCCAGACAGACCAAATGGTCATGGTGCTGACCCTCATTGAGCTCGTAAACCGCCTTGCCCGACTCAAAGTTGCTGCGATTCAGCAAGCCAGCTTGCTCAAACTGCGCCAACACCCGGTAAACCGTGGCCAAGCCAATGTCGGAACGGTCTTCCAGCAGCACCCGAAAGACATCTTCGGCCGTCATGTGACGCTGCTTGCCAGTCTGAAAAATCTCCAGAATTTTCAGTCGTGGCAGCGTCGCCTTGAGGCCGGTACTCTTTAACTCATCAATGTTGCTCATGGATTTTCTCAGTGATATCTCAGGGGATGAACAAGGCTTCGCGCCCAATGACAAACTGCACCCAACCGCTACAATGATCCATCATATCGTCACACTTATTGTCATGCCTGTAAACCACCGCTCCCCCATCTTGGCCGGCCTGATTGTCTCAGCATGCGCGATGCTGACAGCTTGTGCCGGCAGCAACCCCTCAGCGCCCCGCTCAAGCGCCAGTCTTTTCAGTCCGACCACTTGGCTCACGCCTTACCGTGCCGATGTGGTTCAGGGTAACTTCATTTCGAGCGAACAAGTCGGTCAACTGCGTGCCGGCATGAGCCGCAACGACGTCCGCAATGTGTTGGGCACACCGCTGCTGGCCAGCGTGTTTCACGCGGAGCGTTGGGACTACGTCTTCACACTGCGGCGCCAAGGCGTTCCAGCGCAATCTTTTAACTACTCCGTCTTCTTCAAGGGCGACTTGCTAGCCACCTTCAGCGGTGACGCGATGCCCAGCGAGACCGAGTTCATTGCCCAAATGGACCAGCGCCGCAAACTCGGCAAGGTGCCGCCGCTTGAAGCCACGCCAGCCCAGCTTGAAGCTGCGGCCAAACAAATGCCAGCTCCGGCATCCACGCCTGCAACCACGCGCACACAGCCGCCAGTCGCCAGCTACCCACCCCTCGAAAGTCCACGCCAGTGAGCGCGGCCTTGACGAACGCAGCGCCGCAGCCGCTGCACATCGCCATTGCCGGCGCGACGGGCCGTATGGGCCAGATACTGGTCGAAGCCGTCCGTGCGGCCGACGACCTGCAGCTCTCTGGCGCCCTAGACCGTGCCGACAGCCCGGCCATCGGCCTTGATGCCGCAGCCTTCGCCGGTCAACACACGGACATCCGCATCTCCGCGGATCTGCGCATGGGCTTGAGCGGCGCCAACGTGCTGATCGACTTCACCCGCCCCGAAGGCACACTGGCGCATCTGCAGATCTGCCGCCAACTTGGCGTCAATGCCGTCATTGGCACGACCGGTTTCAGCGAGGCCCAAAAAGCCGAGATCGCGGACATCGCCAAAGACATCGCGATCGTCATGGCGCCCAACATGAGCGTCGGCGTGAACGTCACCCTCAAATTGCTGGAGATGGCCGCCAAGGCACTGTCCACCGGCTACGACATCGAGATCATCGAAGCCCACCAC
>JABMMH010000393.1 GCA_013205645.1 Polaromonas sp.
GCTTTGACCACTGCGCTTACGTCACTTGGAGCACCGGCATCGGTGTCGGTTTGTGTGTCGACGGCCGGGTCTTGAAAGGCAAAAATGCCAACGCCGGCCACGCTGGCCACATGTTCGTCAGCGACAACGACGACGCCTTGTGCGGCTGCGGCAACGTCGGCGATGTGGAGGGATTGATCGCCGGTAACGCCATTCCCCGGCGCTTTGCAGAGCAAGGGTTTACGGGTGCCGCTTCGCTGTTTGGCGCAGCCAAAGACGGCCATTCGGAAGCGTTGGCCTTGGTTGACGAACTTTGCCGCATCATGGGCCGGACGCTGTACAACTTGGTGGTGACGCTGGATTTACAGGCGATCAGTCTGGGCGGCGGTGTATTTTGGCATCACCGTGATTTTTTGCTACCGCGTTTGGATGCGCATATTCAGGGGCGCATTCCAGCGCTGACGACCGGCTTCAAACTGCTGCCCGCGGGCTTGCAAAACAAGGTCGGCGATTACGCGGCGCTGGCTTTGGTGGTTTAGGTCTTCATAGCCGCTAAACCGGCCACCGCAGCAACACGCGCAGCATGCACCCGCTCACCAATTTTGGCGCCGCTCTCGCCTTGCGCCTCAGCCGCTGCGGCCACCGCATGGGTGGGCACGGACTGCGCTGCTGTCAACGCGGCCAGCAGCCGCTGGCGCTGCGGATAAGGCTGCTCCGACAGACCCAAGCGACCACGCGCATCGCATTCGCAAGCCAACAAGATATCGGCAAAACGCTGCGGTTTGCGAAACGCGTCACAGCGCTCCAACAGCCGCACCAGCGCAGCAGCATCGAACTCGGCGCTGCGGTGAAGGTGGCCGTGTTCACGCGCCAGCACATCGGCGATCTCGCGGCAATCGGTTGGCACGCGCAGCCGCTGACACAGGCCTTTGATCAGGTTGGGGTTCAGGTCGCGAGCCAGGCAAGCGAAGCGCACCGGCAGCGACGCGTTCAACTGCGCGGCCGTGTCGAGCACCCTCATCAGGGACAAGTCGGCGTTGACTTCAGGCAGTAATTTGGCCAGTGCGCTGCAATCCTGCAACACCTCGAACATACGCGACGGCTGGCGTTCCATCAGCCCACGCGCAAGCTCTTGCCAGACACGTTCAGGCACCAGCGCATCGACCTCACCGCCGACCACCATGTCCCGCATGAGTTGCAGGGTTTCAGGCGCGACGCTGAAGTCGGTGAAGCGGGCCGCAAATCGCGCCACGCGCAGGATGCGCACGGGGTCTTCGGCAAAAGCGCTGGTCACATGGCGCAGCATGCGTCCAGTGATGTCGCGCTGGCCGCCATAGGGGTCGGTCAGCACGCCGTCGGCGTCTTGGGCGATGGCGTTGATGGTCAGGTCGCGCCGGGCCAAGTCTTCTTCAAGTGTGACGTCGGGCGCGGCATGCACGGCAAAGCCGTGGTAACCCTGCGCGGTCTTGCGTTCGGTGCGGGCCAAGGCGTATTCTTCGCGCGTTTGCGGGTGCAAAAAAACCGGGAAATCTTTGCCCACGGGCAGGTAGCCTTCAGCCGCCAAAGCCTCGGGCGTGGCTCCCACCACCACCCAGTCGTGGTCGCGCACGGGTAGGCCCAGCAAGGCATCGCGCACCGCACCGCCGACCCGGTAAATCTTCATTCGTCGAACATCCGCCCAGCCGTTTTGCGCTTGGCCATCAAGCCGCTGCGCAAACCGCGTGCGCCCAAGTAAGTCGGCGCAACGGCGCTGAGTGCCGAGGGTTGAATGCCGAGGTCACCCAAGCCTGGGCAGTTGCCTGTGGCAATGTTGGGCACTTTCATGGAATCAAGGTTGTCCCGGCTCAGCACCGGTTCGCCCGGCATCATCTCCATCAGCCGGGCTTGCAAGCGTGCCACGGCGTTCGGCAAGCCGACAACGGGCCTGCCCCGACCGCGGTTGATGCCAGCGTATTGGCCGGCCAGCTGCACCAGTTGGCGCAGTGAAAAAATCTCGGGACCACAGGCCTCGTAGGTTTGGCCATTGGTGCTGTGAAAATTCTTCTCTTCCAAGCAGTGAACAATGGCGCTGGCGACGTCTTGCACCCAGACTGGCTGGAACATGGCGCTCGCCCCGGCCAACGGCATCACCGGCAAAAACTTTTGCAGTTGCGCGAAGACATTCAAAAACTTGTCGCCCGCGCCAAAGATGACGCTGGGCCGCAGCACCGTCAGGTCCAGCGGCGCTTGACGCAGCACCTGCTCACCCCGGCTTTTGCTGCGCAGGTACATCGACGGCAAACCGTCAGGGTTGCGCACATCGGCACCCAATGCACTGACATGCACGACGCGGCGCACGCCAGCCGCTTCGCAAGCGCGGGCAATTTTGCCGGCCAGTTGCACGTGCGCCATGTCAAAGGAGGCTTCATCGCCCTGCAGAATAGCCACCAGATTGACCACCGCGTCCTGCCCACTGATGAGTTGCTGCAGCGTGGCTTCGTCATGGATGTTGGCCTCGACGACATCCAGCGTGGGCAGCATCAAGATGTGGTTGGCGTTACGGCGCCGGCGCGTCGGCACGGTGACACGCGCTTGCGCATGGACCAGCTTTTCGCAGACATGCCGCCCGACAAAACCAGTGCCACCAAGGATGAGTATTTTTTGAACCATGGCTTGATTTTGCCTTTTTGCAGGCGCCGTTCAAACGCCGATGTTATTACGCCGAACTTCTTCGTTCATCGACAGCTCGGCCATCGAACCTTCGAAGCAGATTTGGCCTTTCTCCAGCACATAGGCGCGGTCTGACACGAGCTCGGCGAAGTGCATGTTTTGCTCTGACAGCAAGATGCTCACGCCCGCGGCCTTGAGCGCCAAAATCATGTGCGCCATTTGCTCGACGATGATGGGTGCGACGCCTTCAGACGGTTCGTCCAACAGCAAGAGCAAGGGGTTGCCCATCAAGCTGCGCGCCACCGTCAGCATCTGCTGCTCACCACCGCTCATGCGGCCGCCCAGCCGGTTCGGCATTTCGCCCAGATTGGGGAAAAGTTCGAACAAGCGCTCTGGCGTCCACAGCGGCGCGGCACTGCCGTCGGGCCAATGCCGCGGCGGCTGGCGACCCACTTCGAGGTTTTCCATGACCGTCAGGTCGGTGAAAATGCGCCGGTCTTCTGGTACAAAACCCAAACCCATGCGGGCTGCGTGGTGAGTCTCGCTGGTTGAAATATCGGTGCCCAAAAATGACACCTTGCCCCGCCTTTTATCGAGCATGCCGA
>JABMMH010000394.1 GCA_013205645.1 Polaromonas sp.
AAGTGATTCACGTCGATGGCGCGCACTTTGAACACGGCTTGGCTGAAAACATGGCTGCGCAAGTGGTTGGCATGGCGTCGGCTTATTCGCACATCTTGTTTCCAGCCACTGCGTCGGGCAAAAATATCGCACCGCGCGTGGCGGCCACACTCGACGTTGGCCAGATCTCCGACATCACCAAGGTCGACAGCCCTGACACGTTTGAGCGTCCGATCTATGCCGGCAACGCCATCGCGACCGTGCAAAGTCTGGATGCCATCAAAGTCATCACCGTGCGCACCACCGGGTTTGACCCGGCTGCCGCCACGGGCGGTTCTGCCGCAGTTGAGGTGGTGGCTGGCGTGGCCGACAGCGGCAAGTCGACGTTCATGGGCAGCGAAATCGCCAAGAGCGACCGGCCTGAACTAACGGCCGCCAAGATCATCGTCAGCGGTGGTCGGGCACTCGGCAGCGCTGAGAAGTTTGACGAAGTCATGACGCCGCTGGCTGACAAACTCGGTGCTGCGCTGGGTGCGTCGCGCGCTGCGGTGGACGCTGGCTACGCGCCGAACGACTGGCAAGTTGGCCAAACCGGCAAGATCGTCGCGCCGCAGCTCTACATCGCGGCTGGCATTTCGGGTGCGATTCAGCACTTGGCCGGCATGAAAGACAGCAAGGTCATCGTGGCGATCAACAAGGATGCCGAGGCACCGATTTTCAGCGTGGCTGATTACGGACTCGAAGCCGACTTGTTCATCGCCGTGCCGGAACTGACGGCCGCACTTTAAAAGTGTGCAGTTGACAAAAGCATCCTCCGGGGTGCTTTTTTTTCATTCAATTTGTATGTGATTTCTCTGGAGACTCGTCATGAGCTACATCGCCCCCGTCAAAGACATGTTGTTCAACATCCAGCATCTGGCTGCGATCGACGAGCTGGCCAAGCTGCCAGCTTTTGCCGATGCGGGCTTCGAGACGGCGCAGGCGGTGCTGGAAGAGTCCGCCAAATTCAGCGAGGGCGTGCTGTCGCCGCTGAATTGGGAGGGCGACAAACACCCGTCCAGCTGGCAGCAAGGCGTGGTCACCACCACGCCTGGTTTCAAGGACGCCTTTCGGCAGTACGTTGAAGGCGGTTGGCAAGGCTTGCAGCACCCGCTTGATTTTGGCGGGCAAGGTTTGCCTAAAACCATTGGCGCTGCCTGCGGTGAAATGCTCAACTCGGCCAACATGAGTTTTGCCTTGTGTCCGATGCTGACCGACGGCGCGATTGAAGCGCTGTTGACCGCTGGCTCTGACGAGCTCAACGCGACTTATCTGGAGAAAATGGTCAGCGGTCAATGGACCGGCACCATGAACCTGACCGAACCACAAGCGGGCTCAGACTTGGCCGCCGTGCGCAGCCGCGCAGAACCGCAAGCAGACGGCGCGTACAAGGTGTTTGGCACCAAGATTTACATCACCTACGGTGAGCACGACATGGCCGAAAACATCGTTCATTTGGTGCTGGCCCGCGTCACGGGTGCACCCGAAGGTGTCAAGGGCATCAGCCTGTTCGTGGTACCCAAGTTCATGGCCAAGGCCGATGGCTCGCTGGGTGAGCGCAACGACGTGCATTGCGTCAGCATCGAACACAAGCTCGGCATCAAGGCCAGCCCGACGGCGGTGCTGCAGTATGGCGACCACGGAGGCGCGGTGGGTTATCTGGTGGGCCAAGAAAACCGCGGCCTCGAGTACATGTTCATCATGATGAACTCAGCCCGTTTTGCGGTCGGCGTGCAGGGCATTGCCATCGCCGAGCGGGCCTACCAAAAAGCAGTGCAGTTTGCCAAAGACCGCGTGCAAAGCCGGCCCGTTGATGGTTCTTTGCCCAGCAGCGGACCGATTATTCACCACCCCGATGTCAAGCGCATGCTGATGACCATGCGCGCTTACATTGAAGGCTGCCGCGCCATGGCCACGGTGGCTGCTGCGGCTTATGACGCGTCGCATCACCATGCCGATGCCGAGGTGCGCAAACAGAACTTGGCGTTTTATGAGTTCCTTGTCCCCCTGGTCAAGGGCTTCAGCACCGAGATGAGCCAGGATGTGACTTCGCTGGGGGTGCAGGTGCATGGCGGCATGGGCTACATTGAAGAAACCGGTGCGGCGCAGTACTTCCGTGATGCGCGTATTTTGACCATCTACGAAGGCACCACCGCCATTCAAGCGAATGATTTGGTCGGTCGCAAAACCGCCCGTGATGGTGGCCAGATGGCCAAGGCCATCGTGGCGAAAATCGAGCTTACCGAGACTGAATTGCGTCAGCAGGGCGGCGCCAATGCGCTCGCCGTGGCGAGTCGTTTGCAGGCCGCACGGCTGGCCTTGCTGGACGTGATTGACTTTGTCGCCAGCCACACCAAGACATCCCCCAACGCGGTCTTTGCTGGCAGTGTGCCCTACCTGATGCTGGCGGGCAATGTCATGGCTGGCTGGCAAATGGCCCGCGGCTTGTTGGCGGCAGAGCAGGCCTTGGCGAAGGGTGACTGTGGACCATATGGCGTTGGCTTCATGCAAGCCAAGATCACCACGGCGCGTTTTTACGCCGACCATTTGCTGACCCAAGCGCCGGGCTTGCGCGACAGCATTGTCGAAGGCGCTGACAGCGTCACGGCACTGGCGCTAGACGCTTTTTAAGCCCAAGACCATGTCAAGACTTCCTGGTGCCTTGAGTCGTCTGCCGCTGCCGATCATCGGCTCGCCCTTGTTCATCATCAGCAACCCGAAGCTGGTGATCGCGCAATGTATTGCCGGTGTCGTCGGCGCCATGCCGGCACTGAACGCCAGACCCGCTTCTCAACTGGACGAATGGCTGGCCGAGATCACTGAAACGCTGGCCGCGCATGACCGTGCGCACCCTGACCGGCCTGCTGCTCCCTTCGCCATGAACCAGATCGTCCACAAGTCGAACGAGCGATTAGAGAGCGATATGGAGATGTGCGTGAAGTACCGGGTGCCCATCTACATCACCTCGCTAGGCGCACGCGAAGACGTCTATGCGGCAGCGCACAGCTACGGCGCGGTGGTGCTGCACGACATCATCAACAACAAGTTTGCCCACAAGGCGATAGAAAAAGGCGCTGACGGCTTGGTCGCCGTGGCCGCTGGCGCAGGCGGCCACGCGGGTGTCAAAAGCCCATTCGCCTTGATCCAAGAAATCCGCCACTGGTTTGATGGCCCGGTGGCGCTCTCGGGCGCTATTTCCACCGGCGCGGCGGTGCTGGCCGCGCAAGCCATGGGGGCTGACTTTGCCTACATCGGCTCGGCCTTCATTGCCACCGAAGAAGCCCGCGCCGCAGACGACTACAAGCAGGCCATCGTCGACTGCAATTCAGACGACATCGTCTACAGCAACCTGTTCACTGGCGTGCACGGCAACTACTTGGCCACGTCCATTCGCGCAGCCGGGATGGACCCAGCAAACTTGCCCGAGAGCGATGCCAGCAAGATGGACTTCGGCGGCAATCGAACCAAAGCTTGGAAAGACATTTGGGGGTCTGGTCAAGGCATAGGCGCCGTCACCCAAGTGCAAAGCACGGCTGACTTTGTGGCGCAGTTGAAGCGGGAATACGCAGAGGCGCGCAGTCGGTTGTTGGGCTAGTTATTTGGCTGAAGGTCTTGTGCCATGATGCAAAGCTGCTGACGTTAATTTGGCAAGCCCCTCAGTTACGCACCGATAAAGGTGCCACCCAATGAGAAGGACGGTGAGATGAGTGAAGTCCGTTACGAAATGCCGACGACCGCAGAGGCTGCAGTCGCCTTACTGGCAGTAGCCACAGGCCCGGCCAAAGTGCTGTCAGGCGGCACTGACCTGATCATCCAGATGCGCTCCGGGCAGCACACGCCGTCGCTGTTGGTCGATGTCAAAAATATCGCTGAGATGACTTCAATTTGTGCGGTGAACGGCGGCTATCTGGTCGGTGCAGCCGTCGCCTGTATGCGGCTGACCGAAGATGCCGCATTTGCAAAAACTTGGCCGGGCGTGATCGATGCCGTCAACTTGGTTGGATCGGTTCAGGTCCGTGGCCGCGCAACCATTGGTGGCAACGTGTGCAACGCCTCCCCGGCAGCGGACAGTGTGCCGGCCATGATTGCGGCGGGTGCGATCGCCAATGTCTTGGGGCCTGAGGGTCGGCGTACCGTGCCGGTCGAGCAGATTGCGGCAGGGCCTGGCAAAACGTCGTTAGCCAAAGGCGAGATGGTGACGTCGTTTGTCTTGCCCCCACGCGCACCGCGATCAGGCGATGCTTATTTGCGCTTCACGCCGCGTTCTGAGATGGACATCGCCGTGGTCGGCGTTGGCATTAATTTGACACTGGATGAAAGCGGCGTCTGCACACACGCTCGGGTCAGCTTGGGTGCTGTCGCTGCACGCGCGCTGTTGGTGCCAGAGGCGGCAGCCGCGCTGATTGGCACACGCGTTGACGCAGCGGCACTGGAGCGACTGGCCGCCGCGGCCAGTGCGGCGGCTCAACCAATTGACGACAAGCGCGGAACCAAAGCGTTCCGAATCAAAGTCTCGGGCGTGCTGGCCAAGCGCGCCGCAACAATTGCGCTCGCCAGAGCGATGGGAAATCATTGACATGCCAAAGCACCATGTAACCACCACCATCAACGGCGATGCGCGCGAGTTTTTGTGTGAAACCCAGCAGACGTTGCTGACGATCTTGCGTGACGAACTTGGCATGACAGGCACCAAAGAAGGCTGCGGCACTGGCGATTGTGGTGCCTGCAGCGTGACGCTGGACGGACGCTTGGTCTGCGCTTGTCTGGTGCTCGGCGTTGAAGCGCAGGGCAAGTCCATTCAAACCATCGAAGGCATGGCCCAAGGTGAAAGCCTGCATGTGTTGCAACGCAAATTTTTAGAGCATGCGGCACTGCAATGCGGCATTTGCACACCCGGGTTTTTGATTGCAGCCCGCTCCCTGCTCGAACGCAACCCAGACCCCACTGAAGAAGAGGTTCGCTTCTGGCTGGCGGGCAACCTGTGCCGCTGCACGGGCTACAACCAAATCATCGAAGCGGTGCTGGATGCCGCACGCGAACTGCGGGGCACCACCACATGCTGATGAAAACAAAACCCACCGAACGAGCGCTGAAAGTGGTCGGCACAAGCCCGGTTCGGCCAGACGGCGTGCCCAAGGTCACCGGCGCAGCCCAATATGGCGCAGACTACTCACTGCCCAGCATGCTCTGGGCCAGTATTTTGCGGTCGCCACATGCCCACGCGACTATCCGCTCGATTGACCTGTCCAAGGCGCGTGCGTTGCCGGGCGTCAAATGCGTGATCATCGGCAGCGACCTGCCGGAACAAAAATTTGAATACGTCGGCCCGGAGCGTGTGGCTGTCAATTACTGGCACATGACGCGCAACGTGTTGGCGCGTGAAAAGGTGCTTTACGAGGGCCATGCGCTGGCCGCTGTTGCCGCCACGACCCAAGCTATCGCTGAGGCGGCCTTGCGGCTGATCGAGGTTGACTACGACGTACTGCCCCATGTCATTGACGTGGATGAGGCGATGAAAGTCGATGCTCCCTTGCTGTTTTCAGACATGCTGACACGCGGCGTTGAACCGGTGCCCAACCGTCCTTCCAATATTACCAAGCGAGTCGAGTTCAAGATCGGAAGTCTGGATTCAGGCTTTGCCTCGGCCGACGAAGTCGTCGAGATGAGCTTCAAAACCGCGCCCGTGCACCAGGGTTATATCGAGCCGCACGCGTGCCTCGCGCGCTTTGGTGCAGATGGTCAGGCTGAGCTGTGGTCATCGAGCCAAGGGCACTTCTTTGTGCGGGCTTACACGGCCAAACTGCTCGGCATGGCGATCGGCGATCTGCTGGTGCATCCGGCTGAAATCGGTGGTGGTTTCGGCGGCAAAACCGTGGTCTATGTTGAGCCGATTGCTGCACTGCTGTCGCGCAAGACCGGCCATCCCGTCAAGATCATGATGAGCCGCGAAGACGTTTTCAGGGCCACGGGGCCGACCTCTGGCTCGTCCATGACCGTCAAGCTGGGCGTCAAAAAAGACGGTACCTTGGTGGCCGCCGACGGCTTGTTCAAATTTCAAGCTGGCGCTTTCCCCGGCGCACCCGTCATGAACGCCGCCTTGTGCGCGTTTGCGCCGTATGTGATTCAAAACGTGCGCACGGTGGGCTTTGACGTTGTCAGCAACCGCCCCAAGGTCGCGGCCTACCGCGCCCCGGGCTCGCCGATTTCTGCCTTTGCCGTCGAAAGCGTCCTTGACGTGTTGGCGGCCAAGATCGGTATGGACCCCTTGACGCTCAGGCTCAAAAATGCGGTTCAAACCGGCTCGCCGACAGTGCAGGGCGCACCTCACACGCACGATGGTTTTGCCGAGACGATTCAGGCCTTGGTCGATCATCCCGGTTACCGCGCACCGTTGGGCAAGAACCAAGGCCGCGGCGTGGCCTCTGGCTTTTGGTTCAACGGCGGCGGCGAATCTAGCGCCACCGTGCATGTCAACGAAGACGGCTCGGTTTCTTTGGCGACCGGCAGCATGGACGTCGGTGGTTCACGCGCATCGATGGCTTTGATGGCGGCCGAGACCTTGGGCGTGCCTTACGACAAAGTCCGCTCCATCGTGGCCGACACCGCCTCGATTGGCTACAACCATGTCACCGGTGGTTCGCGCGTCACTTTTGCAACCGGCATCGCCGTGGTCGATGCCTGCAACAAGATCATTGAGAACCTGCGCTTGCGGGCTGCTGTGATGTGGAAAATTGACATCGACAACGTCATCTGGGAAGACGGCTATGCCCGAGTCCGTGACAGCAGCGTCGGCGACTTTGAGCCGCTGTCGCTCAAAGCCATCGCCGCCCAGCGGGCGCTCACGGGTGGGCCGATTGCGACCGAAGCTGCGGTCAACGCAACCGGTCAGGCACCAGGCTTTTCAACGCAGTTTTGCGATGTCGAAGTCGACCCCGAAACCGGCGCGGTCAAAATATTGCGCTTTGTTGCAGCCCAAGACGTCGGTCGCGCCATCCACCGGCGCTACGTCGAAGGTCAAATTCATGGTGGCGTGGTGCAAGGGATTGGCTGGGCCTTGAATGAGGAGTACATCTACAACTCGGACGGGCGCCTTGCCAACGCGGGCTTCCTCGATTACCGCATTCCAGTGGCCTCAGATTTACCGATGATTGAAGCCGTGATCGTCGAAGTGCCCAACCCCAACCACCCCTTCGGCGTGAAGGGGGCTGGCGAGGTCAGCATTGTGCCGGCGATGGCCGCCATTGCGAACGCAATAGCAGACGCTGTCGGCAGGCGCATGACTGAGCTGCCGATGTCGCCGCCCAAAGTGCTGGCGGCGATCGATGCGCCTTAAAACAACACAACGCCGCGAATCGACTCGCC
>JABMMH010000395.1 GCA_013205645.1 Polaromonas sp.
GATCAATACCAACGTTAAAGCGTTGTACACCCAGTCAGCAATGAGAACGACTGACCGTGCCAGCGCAATTGCCATGCAGCAGCTGTCGACGGGCTTGCGAATTAACTCGGCCAAGGACGATGCCGCCGGTCTGGCCATTGCCACCCGCATGACGCAGCAAATCAGCAGCCTGAACCAAGCCATGCGCAACGCTGGCGACGCAGTCTCCTTGATTCAGACGGCAGAGGGCGCGACCAACGAGATCACGAACATGCTCCAGCGCATGCGCGAGCTGTCCATCCAGTCCCTGAATGACACCAACGCCACAGAGCAGCGTGGTTATCTGGATTTGGAGTTTCAGCAGCTCAAACAAGAAATTGTGCGCATTGCCGACACCACCGAGTGGAACGGCTTTCCTGTTTTGAACGGTACCGCCGGTCAACCCGTGGGTGAGCGGCCGGTTTACAAAGTGACATCGGACGGAGCTTCGACGGCTGGGCTGACTTATACGGCTGGGGCGTTGACGTCAACCAACGCCGGAGTGGTGTCGATGACTGGGAGTCTTGCGAAATCAGGTACTGTGAGTATCGTTGTCGGTAGCGCGACTGCCGCCACGGCAACACTGACACTCAGCGATGGTTCGAAGTCGACCATTGCCGGTGTAGTCGATGCAACCAACAAAACGATTACTTTCGCTAGCACCGCACTGACAGGCGGCACGGGTAGTTTGGTCTTCACATCGACTACTACTGCGTTCGACACACCAAATACATTGTCATTCGCCGTCAACCGTGCATTCACTGCCGTGCCAGCCATGGCGTCCAGCGATATCTTGATCAACGGCGTCGCGGTCGGCGCTTCGTTGGCCGCTGACGACAAAATTTCTCCTTCCAGCTCAGCCGCTGGCAGCGCAATTGCCCGCGCTGCCGCCATCAATTTGGTCAGCACCGCCACGGGCGTTTCGGCAGTTGTGAACACCAACGTCATGACCGGTAGCGCCATGGGCCCGATCCTGAGTGCGGCCAGTGGCACGGTCACCATCAACGGGTTCACTTCAGCACCGATCGTGACGACAGCCAGTAACACGCGTGAGTCACGTACCAACGTGGTCAACGCCATCAATGCGATCAGCGCTCAGACTGGCGTGGTGGCCATCGACAGCGGTAGCGATAACCAAGGTATTCGCTTAGAGTCGACGCTTGAAAAGAAGGGCGTCAACATCGAAGTGGCCTTCAACAGCCTGAACAGTTCATCCGCCGAGTTTGCCGCCCGTACAGGTCTAAAAGAAGGCTTGCAGGTGGGTACTTATTCTCTTGAAACGACGGTGGATGGGGCGTTGGACATCACCTCTGCCAGCACGGGCGACTGGACTCGCGCGGGCCTGCGGCCTGCCAGCTACACCGCCAACCAAGCGGTGATCAACACCACAGTGCGACCTATTGTGGCGACTGCCGGTGATATTCAAAGCTTGGGTGCGGGAGATGTGGTCATCAATGGTGTCGCTATTCGTGCGGCTCTTACTAGCGACGATAAAGTGAGCAACACCACGTCCGCAACAAGTTCGCGCAGTGCGAGTGCGATTGCAACTGCTGCGGCTATCAACGACAGCTACGCTTTGACGGGTGTGACGGCCAAGGCGAATGCCGTCTCAACCAGCGGCAGCGACACCACGACTGCCACGTCTGGTCTGCACGCATTGTTTATCAACGGTATCCAGGTGTCGGTTACTTTTGGTGTTGGTGACGAATTACCAGATCGCCTGAGCAACGTGATCAACAGCATCAATGCGCAACAAGGCCAGCATGGCGTGTTGGCCAGCAAATCAGGCACGGGCGGGATCACGCTCACGACACCTGATGGACGCAATTTGTCTGTTTGGTACGACAGCGGCACCAATGCATCAGAGTTTGGCTTGGGGTTGAGCGGCGGCACGGTCAGTGACAGTGCTTCAGGCGTCACGGGCATTGCCAGTGCGACAGCCGCTTCCAGCACTGCGACCACGCTTTATGGATCGGTTTCTTTAACCGCTGACCCAGCCCCGGTTCAACCACCCGCAGGTGCCGCCCCCGGCAATGGCGCTCCGCCGCCTTACGTCAGTAAAACCTTCACGGTCGAAGCCGGCACAAATGGTTTTAAGGAAAATGAAGGCGACTTCCAAACGCTGGGTTTCCAGGCCGGTACTTTTGGCGGTGACGTTGATGAAGCGACGACCAAGATGACGCCGCCGCGCACCACCCGTATGAGCTTTCATGTGGGGGCCAGCGCCAACCAAATCATCTCGATTGATTTGGCTGATTTTGGCAAGGGTGGCCCGATCACGGGTGCTATCACGGGCGATTCAAACAAGACGCCGGCGGATGTGCAAATCGGCACAGCCGAAGGTGCCAAAGCCGTGCTGAGCATGCTTGATGCCGCAATGGACAAGGTCAACGGCGCACGTGCCACCATGGGTGCGGTGATGAACCGGCTGCAGCACGTGATCGACAATTTGTCGAACGTGGTCGTCAATACCGAAGCCTCGCGCAGCCAGATTCAAGACGCTGACTACGCCGCTGCCAGCTCTGAGCTGTCGCGCACGCAGATCATGAAGCAAGCGGCGACCGCCGTGCTGGCGCAAGCCAACACCGACCAACAAACGGTGCTCAAGCTGCTGCAGTAAACATGGTGAGCGGCAACAAACCCTCTGTCGCAGACCGGCCTGACTGTTGGAAGTGCCAGCACTTCGCCGTCAGTTGGGACCCAAAGCTGCCTTACTTGTGCAAGTTGATCGGCTTCAAGTCGCGGGGCTTGCCAGCGTTGGAGGTGATGCGGATTGACGGCAAAGCCTGTCAAGGCTTTGCGCCCAAACCGACAGTCCCGGCCAAACAAACCGTGTAGGTGTCGGATTTACGTCGCTCACGGTGAGAGTAGCGCCGATTGACTGATTAATTTGAGTATTTAAGTACTCACTTAAAGGTGGCACGACCTTTGCTCAACAGACACATATTCTGTTTTGAGGCGTCGTACCCCATGAGCACTTCCTTGATCGCGCAACAAGCCTTGTGGCTGGACCCGTTCCAGCCGCTGGCAGATGCCGTGCAGGCGCAACTGGCCGCAGGCGGTTTGACGGTTTGTCCGGTTTCCACCCTAGAGGAGCTGCAGGAAAAACTGGCAAGTGCGGACTTGTTGGTGGTGCGGCTTGGCGACAACATTGAGTTGCTGCAAGAGTTGCAGGCGCTGACATCAACGCTTGGTTTTTCTATTCCCATCGTCTGCCGGGTCGAGCGTCGCCATTTGGAGTTGGTGGGGGCCGCCATGCGCCAAGGTGCGTTGCATGTGTTGCCGGCCGATGATTTGTCGGTGACTGCTTGGCAGGCCGTGGGGGCACTGCGCAATGCGGACCAAACACCGGCTCGCCCAGCCAGCAAGCTGGTGCGCCCACCCCGCAGCGTGGTTTACGTGGACCCAGCCAGCCAGCATTTGTTTGCGCTGGCCCAGCGCGTCGCCATGGCCAATGTGACGGCCTTGATAGAAGGCCCGACGGGTGCGGGTAAAGAAGTTTTGGCGCGTGTGTTGCATGAGTCTTCTGACCGAGCGCGTGGCCCTTTTGTGGCACTCAACTGTGCGGCTTTGCCAGAGCACTTGATAGAAGACATGTTGTTTGGCCATGAGAAGGGCGCTTTCACCGGCGCTCACAAAGAACACCACGGTATGTTCGAGCAGGCTCAGGGCGGCACGCTTTTTCTGGACGAAATTGCAGAAATGCCGATTCACCTGCAAGCCAAGTTGCTGCGTATTTTGCAAGAGCGGCAGATCGTTCGGCTCGGTGGTGAGCGACCGATTGACCTCGATGTGCGCTTGGTGGTCGCCACCAACAAAGATTTGCGGGCAGCGATTGCGGCGCGTGAATTCCGCGAAGACCTTTACTTTCGCATCAGCACGTTCAAGTTGCGCGTGCCGCCGCTGCGCGAACGGCCCGGCGATATCTTGCCGTTGGTGGCACGCTTGCTGGCTCGCCACGCCAACAACAACCGCGTCATGCGCATCAACGCCCAAGCACAAGCCTGCCTGCAAGCTTATGGCTGGCCGGGCAATGTGCGTGAGCTTGAAAACGTGGTGTTGCGGGCGTTGGTGTTGTGTACCGAAGAGGTCATCACCCCAGCGCATTTGATGTTTGACGATGCGATGCCTGCAACGTACCCAACGCCGCCTGCCGTGTTGTCTGCCCTGCCGGTGATCCCGGTTACCACTGCGGCACCCGTGCTTCAAAGTGCTGAAGCGTTTTATGCGGCACCACTGCCTGATTTTCTAAAAATCGACGCGGGCTGGAACGCGGAAGCGATGTTGGCCACGGCGCCTAGCGCGCAAGCTGCCAGCTTGCAAGCGGCGGTCAAGTCAAACGAACACCAACTGATCATGGCCGCCATCCAGAGCACCTTCAGCCGCATAGAGGCGGCGCACAAGTTGGGCATCAGCCCGCGCACGCTGCGCTACAAGCTGGCCAAACTCAAGGGCCCAGTGCCCATGAGCGCCGTCGACTGACCCCACAGACAGAGCAAGGGACTATCCAATGATCGAAAAAGCCACTTCCAGCGCCAACATTCAATCGATGTTGCAAACACTGCGCGCGCACTCCAGCCAGGCTGCCGGCAACATCCAAGGCCTGAGCACCGACGCCCCCGAAAAGACTGGCTTTTCAGACGCCGTCAAGCAGATGTTCAACCAAGTCAATGCCACGCAGCAAAGCTCGCGCGCCATGACGGAGGCCTACGAACGCGGTGATGACATTCCCCTGACCGACGTCGTGCTGGGCATGCAGAAGTCTTCGCTGTCGTTTGAGGCGACCTTGCAAGTTCGCAACAAGGTGCTGAAAGCGTACGAAGACATCATGAACATGCCGGTTTAAGACCTGCCTGAAAGACACAGACCATGGCCACCAGCTCAACAACTTTGTCGCCCAATGCCTTTGGCGCTGGCGCGGTGCCAGCGCTTGCCAATGGCGGTGGCTTGCGCACCAATCCCTCGGATGGCGCGAACGGCAACGGCATCACCAACGCAGGCGGCGCAATGGTGACCACCGGCAGCGGCCCCTTTGCCATCATCAAGCAGACCATGGACCAGCCGGGCATGAAAAAGGCGCTGCCTTTCATGTTGATGGCCATCATGTTGCTGCTGTTCGTGGCAATTTACACGGCAGTTAACGCACCGACTTACCGAGCCATCGTGACCGGCATGACCGAGGCCGACCAACAACTCGCGTTTGACGCGCTCAAGACAGCCGCCTTCAAGCCTGTGCTGGACAGTCGCAATGGTCAGATCACCGTGCCCACCGATCGTTACCATGAAGCGCGTATTTTTCTGGCTTCCAAAGGCTTGCCTAAAACGGGCCAGAGTGGCCTTGACTCCCTCAAAGACCAGTCGTCGATGACGACCAGTCAGTTCATGGAGCAGGTGCGTTACACCGCAGCCATTGAGCAAGAACTGGTGCGCAGCATTTTGCAGATTGACTCGATTGCGGCGGCGCGGGTTCACTTGGCCTTGGCCAAACAATCGGCTTTTGTGCGCGACCGAACGCCGCCCAAAGCGTCGGTGGTGGTGACACCGCAGCCGGGCCGGATGATGACGCCTTCACAGGTGCAGGCGGTCGTGCATTTGGTGGCTTCGAGTGTGCCGCTGTTGACCCCTGACAACGTGGCTGTGGTTGACAATTTGGGCAAGCTCATCACTGATTCAGCGACTGATTCAGCACTCGGGCTGACGAGTGCACAAACCCAGCACAAGCAAAAAATGGAAGAGGTTTATCGCCAGCGCGTGAACCAAATCCTGATGCCGATTGCGGGCGAATCAAATGTCCGCTCACAGGTGAATTTGCAGCTTGACTTCAGCCAGACCGAAGTCACTACCGAAGATTTCGACCCGCGTGAAAAAGGCTCGAAGACGCGCTCCGAAGTGCTCAGCGAAGACCGCAGCACACTCAAGGAGGCGGTCGGTGTTCCGGGCGCTTTGTCCAACATACCGCCACCGGCACCCATCGCTGCGCCTAACGCCGCCGCGACCACAGCGGCGGCCACCGAAGAGCGCGGAACCTTGACAAACCGCAGCACCCGTAACTACGAACTCGACCGCACGGTGCGCCATGTCAAGGGCGCCACCGGCACAGTCGAGCGCCTGAGCGTTGCGGTGGTGATCAACGAACGTCAGCCGACGCCACAACCCAAAAATGACAAAGGCGAAACGCCTGAAGCCAAAGCCAATCCGTTCACACCTGAAGAGATGGAACGCATGCAAAGCTTGGTGCGCAGCGTGGTCGGCTACAACGAAGCCCGTGGCGACGTGGTGACCGTGATTCCGGCGCGCTTTGAAGCCGAGCCGGTGTACGATATGAGCGTCACTTGGTACAAAGACGAAGTCCTGATGAACCAGATCAAAAGCGGCGTGATCGGTCTGGTGTTTGTACTGTTCTTGCTGCTGGTGGTGCGTCCGGCCGTGATGCACTTGCTGGGTCGCGAAAAAGATGCTGCGGACGCCGCTGCCATGCTGCTGATTGAACAAACCAAGCCTTTGCCGGATGGCGAATTGAGTCCGGCGGACATGAACGCCATTCAGTTGGGCGAGGGTGAAACCCTGGAGCAACTCAAAGCCAAGCTGAAGCCTAAAAAATCGAACATCTCGCTGGAAATGCTCGACACCGCCAACTCTTACGACGACAAAGTGGCTCTGGTGCGCATGATCGTCGCCGAAGATTCATCGCGCGTTGCCAGCGTGCTGAAGAACATGATCAAGGCCGGCTGAGGCTGACAGGAGAAAGCGATGGCTGAAAAAGAAATCATCCCCCTCTCAGAAGCTGAAATCGCAGCGAGTGAAGCACTCGAGCGCGAACTCAGCGAGATGACCGGCGTGCAACGGGCGGCGGTGCTGATGCTGCTGCTCGGCGAACAGCAAGCGGCCGAGATCATCCGGTTTTTGAACCCCAAAGAAGTGCAAGCCTTGGGCGGTGCGATGGTGTCGGTGTCAGACCTCTCGCAAGAGGCCGTCAACGCCGTGCTCGATGAATTCGTCGCAACCATCAAGAAGCAAACCAATCTGGGGCTGGGCACGACCGACTATGTCGAAAAAGTCTTCAAGCGAGCGCTGGGTGACGACAAGGCGGCCTCCGTGCTGGGCCGCATCATGCCGGGCCAGGGTAGCAAGGGGCTGGACATTTTGAGCTGGATGGACGCCCGCTCCATTGCCGAAATGATCCGTGGCGAACACCCGCAGGTCACCGCTATTATTTTGTCGGTGCTGGAGCATTCGGTGGCGGCTGACGTGCTGAATTTCTTACCATCTGAGACGCGTGCAGAGATCATTCAGCGTGTGGCCAATCTGGAGACGGTGCAGCCTTCGGCGATGGAAGAACTCGAAGCCATCATGAAGAAACAGTTCTCCAACAACTCGTCGGCCAAGTCGTCGAGCTTTGGTGGCCTGAAGGCTGCGGCCAAGATCATGAACTTCACCAAGACCGAGCTCGAAGCGTCGGTCATGGGCGGCTTGTCGGAGATCGACCCGGAGTTGATGCAGAAAATCCAAGACAACATGTTCACCTTCGAGAATCTGACGGGCGTGGACAACCGCGGCATCCAAGTGCTGATGCGCAATGTCGAACCCGACCTGTTGATGATCGGCCTCAAAGGCGCGAGCGAGGTGGTCAAAGACAAGTTCTTCAGCAACATGTCTGAGCGAGCACGCGGCATGTTCCGCGACGACATGGAAGCCAAAGGCCCGTTGCGTCTGGCTGACGTTGAAGACGCCCAAAAAACCATTATGCGGATTGCCCGAAAACTGTCTGACGCAGGCGACTTGGTGCTAGGCGGAGGTGACGACTTTGTCTGATAGGCCCGGCCTGGGCGCACCCGTTCCGCGCACCGCGCGGGTCTGGCAACCGTTAGACCTGCTGCATCCGTCCGCGGGACACGGCGGCTTTGTGCGAAAAGCTTGGTCAGACCGTCCCTTGCAATCGTTTGACTTGCAGGTCGTCAAAACCTGGTCGCCACCGAATGAAGTCGTGGCTGATGAGACTGCTGACACCAGTCTGACTGATGCAGCGTTGCCGGTTGATGTTGCCTTGTCTGAGGAAGCCGTCGCCGAAGCCACCTTGGCGTTGACCGAAGCGGCGCTTGAAGCTGTTCGCCAAACCGCTTTTGCCGAAGGTTTGGCGCAAGGTCAGCAACAGGTGCGCGACGAATGGAACGCTGATCAAAAACTCAAGCAGTCGACCAGCCAGAACATCTTGTTGAATCTAGAGACGGCAGTGCGCAGACTCATCAACACACCTGCAGAGTTGTATGCGCCCATGAAACGGCTGGCCTTGCACTTGGCAGAACAACTGGTGTTGGCCGAGTTGACGATCTCACCGCAGGCCATTGAGCGTTTGGTTCGGCGCAGCGTTGATGAGTTGGCGCCGCAACGTTTGGCGCCCATCACGGTTGAACTGAACCCAGCTGATTTGGCTGTGTTGCAACCACTTGGGGCAGAGTCTGACTGGCCTTGGCATTTACAAGCCAACAACGCCTTGTTGCCAGGCAGTGTGCGCGTCAGCGCCAGTGACGCCGTGGTCAGTGATTTGATCGAACATCGGCTGGAAGCCATTGCCCGCAGCCTGTTGCTAGAGACCGCTAGCAGCAGCGCGCAGTCGGCTTTTCAGCCAAGTCGCTTGGCCGCCCGCATGGCCAACGCGCAGGTCGTGGATGCACAGCCGCGCATGCCGCCGGCGCCCGATTCACAGCGTACTTTTGAGGAAGTTCCTGAAGCGGTGGACGATGAATTCACCGAGCCATTTAGATGGCAGGCGTCTGATGACGCAGAGTCGAAGTCAACAGGCCATCAAGACATGAGTCTTGACAGCATGGATTTACCGAATTTGAATCTGGACGAGTCCGAGCCACGCAATGCCTGATTTCGCACAAGAAGTCGAGCGCAGCTTGGCCCATGTTCGCGGCCCAAGGCCCGAGCGTTCGGGCACGCTGGTGCGACTGGTCGGTCTGCGTCTTGAGGCCCGCGGCATCATGGCGCCGATTGGCACTTGCTGTGAAGTCTTGGGCCAATCAGGCCAGCGCATTGAGGCTGAGATCGTCGGCTTCAGCGACAAAACACTGTATTTGATGCCCTTCACCGAGCCCGTCGGCATTGGCCCGGGCGCCTTGGTGCGGGTGTTGCCGGACACCGGTAACGCCACGCTGGGCCCCGAGTTGCTCGGCCGAGTGATCGACGGACGTGGTGAGCCTCTGGACGGTCTCCCTAAGCCGCAAGGCCAAACCCGCCTGAGCTTGCACGGCCTGCCAATCAATCCGATGGAACGGGGCCCAATTGACCGCGTGCTGGATGTTGGCGTCAAAGCCATCAACGGTTTGTTGACACTCGGACGCGGCCAACGCATTGGCTTGATTGCCGGCTCTGGCGTTGGCAAAAGCGTGCTGCTCGGCATGCTGACCCGCTTCACCAAGGCCGACGTGGTGGTGATTGGACTGGTCGGCGAACGCGGCCGCGAGGTGCAAGCCTTCATCAGCGAATCTTTGGGCAAAGAAGGTTTGGCTAAATCGGTGGTGGTGGCTGCACCGGCCAATGTTTCACCGGTGTTGCGCTTGAAAGCCGCCAACATGACGCACTTGATTGCCGAGTATTTTCGTGACCAAGGAAAAGATGTGTTGATGCTGGTCGACAGCCTGACGCGTGTCGCCCATGCGCAGCGCGAAATCGGCTTGGCGATTGGCGAGCCGCCGACGGCCAAGGGCTATCCACCGTCGGTGTTTGCCTTGCTGCCCAACTTGATTGAGCGCGCCGGCGTGGGTCGCCACGGCCATGGTTCGATCACGGCGATTTACACCGTGCTGGCTGAAGGCGATGACGCCAACGACCCGATTGTCGACATCGCTCGCGCCTCGTTGGACGGCCAAGTGATGTTGTCGCGCAAGCTCGCCGACGCCGCGCATTACCCGGCGATTGACCTGACCGGCTCGATCTCGCGCTTGTCGCAGGCCTTGCTGGCCCCACAAGACATGAAGATGGCAAACCGCTTTAGACGGCTTTGGTCGCTGTACCAACAAAACGTTGATTTGATCCAAGTCGGCGCTTATGAAGCAGGCTCGAACCCAGAAGTCGATGAAGCGATTTTGTTGCGCCCAGCGATGGAGACTTTTTTGCGCCAAGACATGCACATTGGTGAACTTGAAACTGACACGCGTGAGCATCTGCGCCGACTGATGCAGGTCTGAGCGAGCGGCCCAGACGCCCCCAAACCATGAACGGATTGACACCATGAATGCACCCAGAGCTTGTTGGTCAGTGCTGGCGAAAAAAGCCCAGGAACAGGTCAGTCTGATTCAAGGACAACTGGCCCAGGGGCGGGTTCGAGCGCAAGCCTTGCAGGCCAGCCGGGATCGTCTGCAAAGCCTCTACAGCGATTACCTGAAGCCGCCGGAAACTGGCAGCGCCAGCCAAGGCATGCAAGAAACCTTGAACCAGCGCCAGTTCAGCACGCAGTTGCTGACACTCTTGCTACGGGTTGACCAAGACATGGCGCAACTCACCGGCGCCATGGCGGAGTCGCGTCGCGAACTGGCCATGGCCGAGCGCGAACGTCTGAAGATGCAGTCCTTGGTGGACGCCGAGGCATTGGCTTTTAGGGCGCACACCCGTCATCGTGAACAACAGCAGATGGACGCGATGGGGGTCATGCAGTTCAATCGGGAGGCGCGTGGGTGAACCCCTCTGGTGGTCTGCGTTGGCATTGGCGCGCCTGGCGCTCTGCGGCCTTGTGGTCACCCACGAGCACACAAATCGGCCACTGGTTAGCCAGCGTACAGCCAAGCGCTAAGCACCTGCTCTTGCTAGGCCCCAGCGCGGGTTGGATGTTGCCAACCGCGTGGCTGCTGCGCTTTGAGAGCATCCATGCGATCGACATCGACCCTGCGGCACGCTTCCTTTTTGGCTGGCGCCACGGCCCGGCTTTGAAGGCTGCCGGGATTCGCTGGCATTACCAAACTGGGGATGCCTTGACCGCGTTGCCGCGTCTTTTAACGGCGCACCCACGGGCTTGCGTGCTGCTGGACAACTTGCTTGGGCAGTTGCGTTTTCATGCGCCGCCATGGCAAGATCCAATGCTTTTCACCAGTCTGCAGCTGGCCGACATCAAGCGGCTGTTGCAGGGCCGTGAGTGGGGTAGCGTGCATGATTTGCTGTCAGGGCCGACACACGGTTTGCCGCCTGAGCAGGACTTCCCGGCCGCTCGCCATTCCGTGGTGACCCATGGCGCTGAACCTCAAGCTGACGTGGCTTGGCTGGCGGCCGCCAAACCACAAGGTGAATGGCTGGATCATCTGACCGATCAGCTGTTTCCAGGGGGAACACCGGTGCAAGATATGGCTTGGGCTTTTAGTCCGAATTACTGGCATTGGTTGCAAGCGGGTTGGGTGCAGCCGGTAACCTTTTTAGCAAACGCGGCACCAGAACCAACGCATGAGCATATTGCTTGGAGGCAGCTGCCACTGCTGCAAAATACCTTCGCTTTCGATCACCCCGGCACTGAGAGTTGAAATTGAATTCCCTCAAGTTTCAAGCGCTAGTTCCGATGTTATTAATAATCGATCCCGAGTCACCGTCATCCGACTCGCGGGCCCAATGACTTATTTCGCAAGCTACCGCATGGGTAGCGTTGCAGGACCCGATCTATGAAAAGACTATTTTTCGAAATCTTGCTGCTGGGCGCTTTAGGCGCAGCTGGTTTCTTTGGCTGGACCCAGTGGAATGCTGGTCTGAGCAATGTCGACAAGCTCACCGAGTTGACGGCCGAGTCTGACACTTCAACGCAAAAGTTGGCCAGAGCTGAGGCCGAGTTGAAGGCCAATGCCGATGAAATCGGCACCATGCGGGGCAAGTCGCAAGAACTGGATGCGGTGAAAGCTGCACTGGCCAATGGCGAAACCCTGAAAGACTTAGAGGCCGCCTACAAAAAAGAAAAGAGCCTGTCGGCCGAACGACAGGTTGGCTTGGGTGCCTTGCGCTTGCTGACCAAAGGCAGCAAGGACCCGACCACGATTGACGCTTTTCGCAAGGCCTTGGACATCGCCGACTGGGGCAGCCGCAAGAAAGTGATTTGTGCAGCGCAGATCGCCTTGGCGGCCGCTGGCGAAAAGGTCACTGTTCTGAACGACTGCGCCACGCCAGCCGAAAAGGCGGAGAAGGCGCAGAAGGCGGACAAGGCTGGCAACAGCAAAAATGAGCCCACTGCCAACGCTGGGGAGAAACAAGCGGTCCATTGGAGCTACGAAGGTCCGATGGGGCCCGACCGTTGGGGCGATGAATACCCGACCTGTGCCAAAGGCAGGTCGCAGTCGCCTTTGAACATCAAAGGGCCTTTTGAAAAGGCCCATTTCGGCGTTGCGCCTGACTACAAACCGGGGCAGCTGAAA
>JABMMH010000396.1 GCA_013205645.1 Polaromonas sp.
GACGTAGAGCGACCAGATCTCGCCCATGGTCGACGGCGTGCCTTTGTCGCGCGAACGGTCAAAGCCGACAAAGCCGACGATCTCGTCGTCTTTGGTGACGACCTGCACTTGCGGCTCGCTGTATTCGATGGCTTCACGCCAGTAGGCTTGGCGTTTTTCAACGCTGGGCGGGTGGTTCTGATCGTCGGGCAACAAGCCCTTGTAAGCGGCTTGCGCGGCCGTGACGTGGATCTGGGCGATGGCTTTGGCATCGCGAATGGTGGCGGGTCTGACGAGGTAACTGGGCATTGAAAATTCGGAGTTGGAACCTGCAACTGGAAGCGCCGCAGGAATTTTTGAAAGAGCAGAATTGTCGCCGCAATTTACTTTGGCCGTTTTTGCCCGCCTTTGACGCGAATCTCAGAAACAAACAAAACCACCGATAGGGCCAAAATTTCACCCAAACGTCATGCTATCGGAGTAGAGTGATCCTCATCAGTTGATACATCTCAACGAAAACTGACGGGCTACTCTTCAATCTTCTTATGTCGTTGTTGATTTTTTGCTGAAAGATGCATCGAATGAAAACCATCTGCTTTGTGCTGGCTGCCAGCTGCTTGGTTTTTCAATCTGCCCACGCTGACTCGGCTTATCCGCTGGCGTATCAAAAAAGCCAAGCTGAAAGCCGTTATCTGAGTGCGTTTTGGCATGCAGCGCAAATCGACCAAGCCTTTGTGCAAGCGTTTTATGACGCCACGCCCAAGCTGGTGATGGGTCTGTCGGCGGATGCCACACGCCTTGAAAACTTTCAAAACGCCAAAAACACCCATCACGACGCTGGCCAAACGGCCGTCATGGAAAGCCCAGAGCGGCCATCCATGCCTGCGAATCCAGGCTCCTAGACTGCTGCGCTGCGCTCGCAGTGCGGCCCAGCAGCAACCCACTCGACGTCTGGCCAATCGCTGGCTGTTACATTTAATTCTTTTGGTGTTAATCATTAAACGAATGAGAACAGCTATCAGCCCGATCTATTCACCAGCGAGTCCGACATGAACACCTCAGTGGTCACACCGGCTGAGGCCCAGCGTCCCGCGCCAACCCCCGCCAAGCAAGCCAAGCCACTGCCGTCGGTCCGCGCACTGCTCATCCGGCTGATCTTTGTCTGTTTGCTGCCGCCCGCCATTGGCGCCGGTATTTGGCTTTTCAACCAGAGCCAGGCGCAACGCGCTGGGCTTGAAAAAGACGCCATAGAAGTCGCACGTGCCAAAGTCCAAACGGTTGACGGCGAACTGGCCAAAGCTGGATTTTTTGCCCAGACGCTGGCGACCAGCCCGCTGATTCCTAAGCGCGACTTTGCCGGCTTTCAAGCGCGGGCGCTGCAGCTGATGCAGGACGGCAACATCGAATTCAGTGTCACCCTGTACGACGCCACGGGTCAGCAGCTGATCAACACCAGCATTCCCTTCGGCCAACCCTTGTATAAACGCGCTGATTTGCAACAAATTCAGGAAGTTTTTGCCACCCGCCAACCGTCCAGACAACACCTCATCTTTCGCCCATTGGATGGTCGCCCAGTGGTCGCCACCATGGTGCCGGTTGTTGTCGACAAAGAAGTGCTTTACACCTTGGCCGTGGGTTTCACAACAGACCGGCTCAACACCATTCTGAGCCAACTCGATTTAGACACCGGTTTGGTGGCCTCCATCATTGACGACAACGGCACCATCGTCGCCCGCACCTTGGACGCCGACAAGCTGATTGGCCAGAAAAGCCACCCTGAAATATTGAAGTCAAAGGTGCTTGAAAACAAGCTTGAGGGCATTGTCAAAACCCACTCGCAGGACGGCGTGCCGTTGTTTGTCGCCTACAGCAGCTCGCCCACCTCGGGCTGGGGCGTGGTCGTCGGCAATCCTCGTCAAACGCTGGAGTCACCGCTGCGGCACACGCTCTTCGTTTTTGCCCTGAGCGTCACGCTGGTGCTGCTTTTAAGCTTGACTTTGGCTTGGCTGGTGGGCGAGCGCATCGCCCGCTCGGTGCGCTCACTGCAAGCGGCGGCCGTGGCTTTTGGCAACGGTCAAGCGCCAGACCTACCCGCTGCGTCATTGGCAGAAACCGAAGAACTGCGCCAAACTTTGCTAACGTCTGCCAGCCGCTTGAAGCGCCGCACTCAGCAGCTTGAAGTCGCCCATGCCAACTTGCTAGAACGCAGCACCGAGCTGAGCGAAGCGCAGCACATCGCCCACATTGGCAACTGGAAGTGGGACGCTGGCACCGGCGTTTTCTTTGCGTCCGACGAGTTGCAGCGGCTGTACGGGCGAAAAATCCTGCTGCCTTTTGCAGAACTGAAAGACAAGGTCTTTGCCGACGCAGCGTGGCAAGAACTGAAGTCTGCCGCACAGACGACACTGCAAAGCAAAGCGGGTTTCGCCTTGCTGTTGCTCAGCTTGGCTGAAGACGACAGCCAAATCTGGACCCGCGTCAATGGCGAAGCCGTCTGCAACGCGGCGGGTGAAATCATCGGCTTGCGCGGCACGCTGCAAAACGTCGACGCTTACGTCAAAGGAGAAATGGCGCTGCTAGAGAACGCCAAACGCTACCGCACCTTGTTTGACGAATCGCCAGAAGCGATC
>JABMMH010000397.1 GCA_013205645.1 Polaromonas sp.
CGTCCAACGTGCCCTTTTCGAGGGCTTGGTACACGTCACCACCGGGCATGTTTTGCGCCACCACGCCCAGCTTGGCCATGGCCTCGCCGAACAAGCCGCCACCGAGGCGCATTTTCAGACCCTTCAGGTCTTCCACGGTTTTGATTTCTTTGCGGTACCAGCCACCCATTTGCGTGCCGGTGTTGCCAGCGCTGGCGGTGCGGAAGTTGTACTGAGCGAAAAAGGCGTCAAGCAACTTGCGGCCATTGCCGTACTGCTTCCATGAATCGTTCTGGCGCGCTGTCAGGCCAAAAGGCACGGCGCAGCTGAAAGCAAAAATCGGGCTCTTGCCGGTGAAGTAATAGGCCGCGGTTTGCGCCATCTCGATGGTGTCGCCCTGCAACGCATCAACCACGCCGAAAGCAGGCATCAACTCGCCAGCAGGGTGAACCGAAATTTCAAACTTACCGCCGGACAGTGCCTTGACGGTTTTCGACAGCATTTCAGCACTGCCAAAAATAGTGTCCAAAGATTTGGGGAAACTCGACGACAGGCGCCAGCGAACAGCGGCTTGCGCGTGAACCGCAGGTGCCACGCCTGCGGCGAGGATGCCAGCAATGCCAGCATTCTTGATGATTGAGCGACGATCCATGATGAGACTTTCCTGAAAGGTGATTTAAAAATACCCTAAACGCAGCGTATACAGCATAACGATTATTGCACTTTTTAGACAAAAAACCACCCCGTTGTTACCCCTAGAAGCAGGGCCAAAACGCAGGCCTTTGAATCAATCTAGCTGGCGCTCAATCACCGCGAAGACATCGTGCGCATGGATCGATTCGTGGTTCACCACTTCAACGCGGTAATTGCCAATCCGCGCATCAGAAGCCAGCGCGGCGGCAACGTCTCGAATCAAGTCTTCGACAAATTTGGGGTTGGCGTAGGCGTGTTCAGTGACCCATTTTTCGTCTGGGCGTTTGAGCAAACCCCACAACTCGCTAGAGGCATTGTCTTCAGCGAAACGCACCCACTCCGTCCAGTCGATACCGCCCTGCGGCGAACGCAATTCGGCACGCAAGGTTATATGGGAACGCTGGTTGTGCGCACCGTCGTCTGAGACTTCTTTCGAGCACGGGCACAAAGACTTGACCGGCACCACGGCCTGCATGGTCAGGCGGTTGACGCCGCTTTGGCGCTCAGCGATCCAGCTGCCGTCGTACTCCATCAGGCTTTGCAAACCAGACACGGGAGCAGCCTTGCGCACAAAGAACGGAAAGCTCACTTCAATGCGCCCGGCGTCGGCTTCGAGCAATACCAACAGCGCCAAGATTTCAGCGTCCAGCGTCTGCGCCGTCAGCACCACGCCGGAGAGGTCTAGCGCTTCAAGCCAAGCAATCAAGCGCGACATGTGCGCGCCTTTTTGGTCCGCCGCCAAAGCCACGTCCAGCGTCCAAGTGCCCACCGTAACCTGCACCTTGCCGCCGACCATCACACGCAACGGATAACGCAGTGACTTGATGCCGACGCGTTGAATCGGCATCTCACGCAGGTCGCGGCGGCCCTGCACATCGGGCATCGACATCAAGCCACCGACTTCAAGGCCACCTTGGCCGCGCGGCTTTGAACCAGCGCGGCAAAGCGGGTGTTGATCGACGCTTCGATGCCAGCCGCGTCAAGCCCCTGCATGGCCAGCAGCACGGCGGGGTCGCCATGCTCGGTGAACTCGTCTTTCAGCCCGAGTTGCAGCAACGGTTTGAGCACGCCGGCTTGCTGCAGCGCTTCACTCACAGCACTGCCCGCGCCGCCCATCAGGCAACCTTCTTCAACCGTCACCAGCACGTCATGCGCGGCGGCTACTTCTAACAACAGCGCCACATCCAGCGGCTTGGCCCAACGCATGTTGACCACGGTGGCGCCGAGCTTTTCAGCTGCGACCAAGGCCGGATGCAGCAGCGTGCCAAAAGCCAAGATAGCGATGCCTGAGCCCTGCTGGCGAATCTCACCACGGCCAAAAGGCAGTGACGCCAAACCGGCTTCTGTGGCCACGCCAGCACCCGCTCCGCGCGGGTAGCGCACGGCCACCGGATGGTCTTGTTCAAAGGCCGTTGTCAGCAACTTGCGGCACTCGTTTTCATCGGCTGGGCAAGCAATGCTCATGTTCGGAATGCAGCGCAAGAAAGCGATGTCATACGCGCCAGCGTGGGTCGCACCGTCAGCACCGACCAGACCCGCGCGATCCAGCGCAAACACCACCGGCAGATTTTGCAAAGCGACGTCGTGAATCAGTTGGTCGTAGCCGCGCTGCAAAAACGTCGAGTAAATAGCGACAACCGGCTTGAGGCCTTCGCAAGCCATGCCGGCGGCAAAGGTGACCGCGTGTTGCTCGGCAATA
>JABMMH010000012.1 GCA_013205645.1 Polaromonas sp.
CTCTGGAAATGCTCAGCTTGTGCAACCGGGCGCTGACGCGGATGGATGACGAGCGGCAGTTGCTGGCTGAAATCTGCCGCTTGGCGGTTGAGGTTGGCGGCTACCGCATGGCTTGGGTTGGTTTTGCCCGCGAGGATGAAGTGCGCAGCATTGAACTGATGGCGCATGCCGGTCATGAGGCCGGTTATCTTTCATCGGTTCAGCTGACGTGGGCTGAAGATCCGTTGGGCCCGTTTGGCCCTGTTGGCTTCGCGATCCGGCAACGCGAGGTGTCCGATTTTTATGACATTGAGTCGCTCGCTGAGCATGCGGATTGGGCTCAGCAAGCTTTGCTGCGCGGTTACCGCAGCGTGCTCACAGTGCCCTTGTCTTATGCTGACCAAACTTTTGGCATGCTGGCCCTTTACTCGGCAGATGGACTGCCCGCCAGGGTGGAAGAAGTGTTGCTGTTGCAAGAGCTGGCCACCAACTTGGCTTTTGGTATTGACAGCATCCGCTCGCGGCAGTGGCGTGACCAGTTGGAGGCGGCTATTTCCAAGGTCGCCGCTGGGGTCTCTGTGCAGGGCGGCAGCAACTTTTTTGAACATTTGGTGCGCAACATGTCAGACGCGCTGGGCGCGCAAGCGGCCTTTGTGACGCGGTTGCTCCCAGGCGAACCGCTGGTGGCGCGCTGTGTCGCCGGGGTCGTTGACAGCGAACTGGTCGAGAGTTTTGACTACCCGGTCATACACTCGCCGTGCCGCGAGCTGACAGATGCCGTCAGTGTGACCTTGCCCAAAAATGTGCTCAGCCGCTACCCGGAGGTGAAGACGCTGTTTGGCCTCAGCCCGGAAGCTTACGTCGGCCATCGGCTGGAAAATGCATCCGGGGAGTTGGCCGGCATGTTGTTCGTGATGTTTCGCGAGCCCCTTAAACACACGGTCTTGATGGTGTCGACGCTTCAAATTTTCGCGGCACGCGCCTCGGCTGAGTTGAAGCGGCTGCAGGCCGATCTGGAAATACGCAACCTCAATGCCACCTTGGAGGACCGCGTGCAGCAACGCACGGCGCAGCTCAAGTCGGCCAACGAAGAGTTGGAGTCTTTTTGCTATTCCGTCTCGCACGATTTACGCTCGCCTTTGAGCGCGGTCGATGGCTTTGCCAGCTTGTTGGAACAGTCGGTTGAGGCTTTGCCGGAGCCAATGGCTCAAAAAGGGCAGCACTACCTCAAGCGTGTTCGCGCGGGAGTGGTGCAAATGGGCGAATTGATTGACGCCTTGCTTTCCTTGGCCCGCTTGGCACGAGCGCCTTTGCGCCATGACCGCGTTGACCTGAGTGCGTTGGCCAACGAAGTGCTGGCCAATTGCCGTGAGCGCAACCCGACCCGCGTGCTGGAGGCGACCGTCGAACCCGGACTGTTCGTCACGGGGGACAACCGTTTGCTGCGCCAAGTGCTGGATAACTTGCTGGGAAACGCCTGGAAATTCTGCGCCGGCGAGCCGGTCACGCGCATTGAGTTTGGCGCGGAGACCGCCGCCACCGGCGAGGTGGTTTATGCCGTGCGCGACAACGGCGCAGGTTTCAACATGGCTTACGCGCAAAAACTCTTCGGCCCGTTTCAGCGGCTGCATTCGCCGTCAGAGTTTGAAGGCACGGGCATTGGCTTGGCTTTTGTTCAGCGCATCATCGTGCGCCACGGCGGACGGATTTGGGGCGAATCGGCACCGGGGCAAGGCGCCACATTTCGCTTCACACTGGGCCATCTTGACCCGAATGAGACGGGGGCTGAAACCTTCACGCCGGATCGCGCGTAACTCTTGAGTCACAAAACAAGCAGGCCGGCTACTTGATGGGGGCGGCCCCCAAATAACAGGCGGCTTGAAATTCCTCACGCTAAAATCTCCACATGCCCCCCTCTTTATCAACTCAAACTGGCGTTAGCGCCGCCATCCGCCCTGCCAAGGCCTCTTTCAAGGCGCAGATGCTGCAGGCTAGGGAGGACGCCATTGTTGAGGCCGTGAACCGGCTGCTGGCTGAAAAAGGTTTTGATTTGATGACGGTGGACGAGGTGGCCGCCGAGGTCGGCATCGCCAAGGCCAGCTTGTACAAGCACTTTCCCAGCAAAGAAGACTTGGCCGCCGCCGCCATGGTGCGGGTGTTGGCGCGGGCCAAGACCTTGTTGGCGAGCTTGCCTACGGATGCCGCGCCCATAGCCCAACTCAAAGCCGTGGTGCGCTGGATGATGCGTTTGCAATTGGCTGGCGAAATGCCTTCCTTGCCGAGTCAGAACTCCAGCCTGCGGGCGAACTTGATGGCCAATCGGGCCTATTTAGATGGCCTCTTGCAGGTCAGCGACCATATTGGCGGCTGGATTGAAGCGGCTCAAGCCGACGGCAGTCTGAACCCGGCCTTGCCGCCTATTTTGGTGCTTTACACCGTGTATTCACGGGCGTGCGACCCGGTGCTTGAATTCATGAAAACAAGCGGTCTGTTCAGCGACGAAGAGACCGTTGAATGGGTCGTGAGCACCTGCTTCGACGGTTTGCGTAAATAGCGCATCAAACGTAAACGCGAACACAAGCGGGGCCCGCAGGCCCCGCTGATTCTCATTCGATCAGAATTACTTTGGCATGATGACCGTGTCAATGGCGTGGATCACGCCATTGCTGGCAGCCACATCAGCGGCCACGACTTTGGCACCGTTCACCGTCACGCCACCCATGGTGGCCAGCGTCACATTGCCGCCTTGCACGGTCTTGACGGCGCCGGCCTTGATGTCTTTGGCCATCACTTTGCCGGGGACCACGTGGTAAGTCAGCACCTTGGTCAGGGCGGCTTTGTCTTTCAGGAGCGCATCCAAATCGGCTTTAGGGATCTTGGCAAAAGCTGCATCGGTCGGTGCAAACACCGTGAATGGGCCTGGCCCTTTGAGGGTGTCGACCAAACCGGCGGCGGTCACAGCGGTGACCAAGGTTTTGAAATTGCCTGCGCTGACAGCGGTGTCCACAATGTCGGCGGCTTGGGCTGAAAAGACGGCGCTGGCGCTCAGTGCAAAGGCGATAAGTGATTTCTTCATGTATGACTCCATTGGGTTGAAAGTAAGCACCAAACGGGTGATGCATCTCCAATGTAAGTCATAGCAGTATCAATATGAACTCAATGGTCTTTATCGAGACTGATTGGTAATTTCCGCTTGGATGCTTTTGCTGTGAGCCGCGCTTAAACGTTGATCAGAAGCTCTGGTCTGTAACTTGTTTGCTCACCTTTGTGCGCATAACCCAGCGGGTTGGCGACCACGTGGCAACCTTGGCTCAGGTAATCTTGCGGGCAGTGCAGATGGCCATGCAACCACAGTTGCGCGGCGGGCAGAAGGTCATCCAGCGCATTGCAAAACCCGGCCGTACCTGGCGTCAGTCCGTAGCGTGGATCTGCGCTCAATAGGCTTGGAGAGAAGTGAGTAACCACTACGGTCGATCCGTCGAATGGCTGCGCGAGCGCCGCCCGCAACCAAGCTTGGCTTTGCAAACCGAGATCTCGCACCTCAGGTGCCAGCATCGGAACGCCATCGCGCAGCGAATGGTTTTTTCGGAGGTAGTGGTTGGCGGCTCGAAAAGCCTTGTCGCGAGCGGCCGGTGATGCACTCAAGGAGTCACTGTTCAGCGCATCAAAGTCGGTCCATAGCGTGCAGCCCACAAAGCGGACGCCTCGTAGTGTGACGCTCTGCTGCTCAAGCCAAATCAATCCCCAGCGCTCACAGGCGGCCCGCAGACGGCGCGTGGCATCGTCAAACTCTTGGCCGTCGTACTCATGGTTGCCAGGAATGAACAGCACCGGGCAAGGCCAGCCGGCGCCGCCTTCACTGACTGGGCGCGGTGAAAAGCGGGCCAGACCAAAGTCTTCAACGCCCAAGCGGGCCAAGGCTGAGCCGGGCTGGTAAGAGCCGATGTCGCCTGCCAGCACCAGCACGTCAGCCCCCGGTGTCGGACGCGCCACAAAGTGCGGGTTGGATTCGAGGTGGAGATCTGAGAGCAGCTGAATGTTCACGGGTCGATTGTCGCTGTCATGCCGAAAAACTCTTTTGGGCCGCCCGCATCACCGCTTGTCGCAACCACAGGTGGCCGCTGCGTTGCTGGCTGCGTCGGTGCCACACGGCATCGACGTGCACCGGCGACACATCAAAAGGCAAGGGCTGCAAAATCAGTTGTTCAGAGATACCAGTGATGCGCACAAAATGGTGCGGCAAGACGGTTAACAGGTTGGAGTTGGCGACCACCAAGCCGGCAGTGAAAAACTGATTCACCGTGAGCACCACGCGGCGTTCGCGCCCTAAAGAGGCCAAAGATTCGTCAATGAAACCATAAGGCCGGCCGGAAAAACTCACCAGCATGTGGCGCGCAGCGCAGTACTGGTCCAGCGTCACTGGGCTGTTCGCCAAGGGATGGTCTTTGCGCATGACACAAACGTACTCGCCGTCGTAGAGACGCAAGTGCGAAAACGGCTGCGGCTCGCCGCTCTGGGCGCCAGCGGTCAAATCCGCCAGCACCGATGGAAAGTAGCCGACGGCGAGGTCGCAGCTTTCATCATCGAGCAGCCGGCGCGGGTCGCGGGTTGTCAGGGGCACCACGCGCAGCGAGACGCGCGGGGCTTCTTGTTCAAGGATGTCCGTGAGGCCGGGAATCAGTTCGGCGGCGGTGGCATCGGCCATGGCCAGCACGAAGCTGGTGTTGGCCTCCGCCGGTACAAACTCACTCGGCATGAGGGAGGATTGCAGTTGTTGCAGTGCCTCACGCACTGCCGGCCAGATGGCCCGCGCCCGCGCTGTCGGCGCCATGCCCTGACCGCTGCGCTGCACCAACTCATCGCCCAGTGTTTCACGCAGGCGCCTGAGCGCATTGCTGACGGCGGGTTGCGTCAACGAGAGGTTGCGGGCGGCGCGGGTCAAGCTGCGCTCCGCCATGACCTCGTCGAAGACGCGCAACAAATTGAGGTCGAGGGTGCGGAAAATGGGTGGGCTCATGGCGAAGGTCCTCAAGTGAGATCACCAACTATAACCACGATGAATGAATCAAATCACAAAGATAAAGTGGAGTAATATAAGTATTAACCCTATAGTCAAGGCCTTGCTCGACGTGGCCGTCGCGAGCAGTCAGACCCCCCTGAAGGTTAACGGCCCAAATCAAGGGAATCATCATGAGCACTTTTATCCAACCCCAATATTCCAATGTACATCCAGGCGTAGAGCGCGTGGAGTCCGCCATCGAAGGCGCCATGCAGTTGCGTCACCGCTGGTCATCCTTCAGCGGTTTGGCCGCTTTGCTGCTGACTTCCGTCGTCGCGGCCGTGCTGGTCGTCGCCTATGAGGTCATGGACAATGTGATTGACGGCAATTTGCTGGTGATGTGGATGGCCTTGTGGGCCATGGCTTTCGTTGGTCTGGCGTTTTACTCGGGAACCATCCGCAATATCGTGTCTGGCTCCAAGGCTGGTCTAGACCGTTGGGCCCATGGTCAAGCCAAAGCGCGCGCAGACGAACGCCTGTGGGTGATTGCCAAGAGCGACAGCCGCGTCATGGCCGATTTGCACTCAGCCATCACACGCCAACAGTCTTTGGCCGAAGCTGATGCCGTTTTGGCTGAAACCCCTGACGCTAAGGCTCCGGGCTTATCAGCCCGTGCCATCCGTCTGGGTGGTGCAGATTTGAAGGCTTACCAACGTCAAAACAGCTAATTGCCAACGCTGCCAAACGCGTTTGGCCTAGGCGATAAAAAAGCCACCTTTCGGGGTGGCTTTTTCGTGGGCGCTATTAACAGCTTACAGCCAAGGGTCAGGCGGCTAATCGCTTCTCAATCGCGGCTTTGGTCTCGACCAAAGCGGTCGGCAGGTGATGCGCCAATTGCGTGAACAGCTCCGTGTGCAACTCAAGCTCTTGCAGCAAAGCAGCTTTGTCGGTGCTGATGACTGAGTTGAACTGCTCAGCACTGAAGTCCAAGCCGTCCCACGTCAAATCCGCATAGCTTGGGCTGACGCCGGTGGTGTGGTCTTGGCCTTTGGCTGTGCCTTCAATGCGCTCGATCATCCACTTCAACACGCGCATGTTTTCGCCGTAGCCGGGCCAGACGAACTTGCCGTCCGCGCCTTTGCGAAACCAGTTGGCGGTGTAGATTTTGGGCTGCTTGGCGCCCTTGGCAGCGAGCTCTTCGCCAATCGTCAACCAGTGCTGGAAGTAGTCGCTCATGTTGTAGCCGATGAACGGCAGCATGGCGAAAGGGTCACGGCGCACCACACCGACTTGGCCGACGATGGCGGCAGTGGTTTCAGAGCCCATGGTCGCCGCCATGTAAACGCCTTCGACCCATGTGCGGGCTTCTGAGACCAGCGGAACCGTGGTCGAGCGCCGGCCACCGAAGATGAAGGCGTCAATCGCCACACCTTTTGGATCGTCCCAAGCACTGTCGAGCGCCGGGTTGTTGGTGGCGGCCACCGTGAAACGCGAGTTCGGGTGGGCGGCTTTGGCGCCTGTTTCACGGGCGATCTCTGGCGTCCAGTCCTTGCCTTGCCAGTCGATCAGGTGCTTCGGAAACGCCTTGCCGGGCGCGTCTTGCTCCATGCCTTCCCACCAGACGTCGCCGTCATCGGTCAGCGCGACATTGGTGAAGATGGTGTCGCTGCGAACGCTCAACATGCAGTTCGGGTTGGTCAGCATGTTGGTGCCCGGGGCGACGCCAAAGTAGCCGGCTTCCGGGTTGATGGCGCGCAGCTGGCCATCGGCCGACGGCTTGATCCAAGCGATGTCATCGCCAATGGTGGTGACTTTCCAGCCGTCAAAACCGGCAGGCGGCACCAGCATCGAGAAGTTGGTTTTGCCGCAAGCGCTCGGGAAAGCCGCCGCCACGTGGTATTTTTTGCCCTTGGGCGTGGTCACACCCAAAATCAGCATGTGCTCGGCCAGCCAGCCTTCGTCGCGGCCCATGTTGGAGGCGATGCGCAGTGCAAAGCACTTTTTGCCGAGCAGCGCATTGCCGCCGTAGCCTGAACCGTACGACCAGATTTCGCGGGTTTCCGGGTAATGCACGATGTACTTGGTCTTGTTGCAAGGCCATGTCACGTCTTTTTCACCAGCCGCCAGCGGTGCGCCAACGGTGTGCACGCAAGGCACAAACTCGCCATCAACACCCAGCACGTCGTACACGGCCCGACCCATGCGGGTCATGATTCTCATGTTCACCGCCACATAAGCGCTGTCCGAGAGTTCGATGCCAATATGCGCAATCGGCGAGCCCAGTGGGCCCATCGAAAACGGCACCACGTACATGGTGCGGCCCTGCATGCAGCCGTCAAACAAGGGTTGCAGCGTGGAACGCATCTCAGCCGGCGCCATCCAGTTGTTGGTCGGGCCGGCTTCTTCTTTTTTGGTCGAGCAAATGAAGGTGCGGTCTTCGACGCGGGCGACGTCGCTGGGGTCACTCAGCGCCAGAAAGCTGTTGGGGCGCGTGACGGGATTGAGTTTTTGGAACGTGCCGGCATCGA
>JABMMH010000398.1 GCA_013205645.1 Polaromonas sp.
GCCATGGGGCAGGTCGAGCGCCATCGTTTCGTGGACACCGCCTTGGCCAATCAGGCCTATGAAGACACCAGCCTGCCAATTGGCCTCGGTCAGACCATTTCCAAGCCCAACGTGGTGGCGCGCATGCTCGAGTTGTTGCGGGAAGGCAAAGGCACGGGTGAGCGCTTGGGCCGCGTGCTTGAAATCGGCACCGGTTGCGGTTACCAAGCGGCGGTGCTGAGCCACTTGGCCAGCGAGGTGTACAGCATTGAGCGCTTGCGCGGCCTGCATGAAAAAGCCCGTGAGAACCTGCGGCATTTCCGGCTGGCGAATGTGCACCTTTTGTTCGGCGACGGCATGGACGGTTTTGTCAAAGGCGCGCCTTATGCCGCGATCATTGCCGCGGCGGGCGGCGAGGCCATTCCGCCGGCCTGGATTGAGCAGTTGGCGGTCGGTGGCCGGCTGGTGGCGCCTATGCAAACAGCCGGTGGGCAACAAGCGCTGGTGGTGATAGACAAAACGGCGCAAGGCATTCGTCAAGCCGTGCTTGAGCCTGTTCACTTTGTGCCTCTAAAATCAGGAACCAACTGAGCTGGCGGTGAGTCTTCACCCTGAAGCGTTGTGTCGCTATGGCCGAGTTGTAATGAAGCCCTTGTCGGGCTTCGAAGATTGAGGACTTGAATTGATGAATCACCCCGCACGTGCTATTCGCTTGAATGGCTTGATGGCCGTCTCTTTTTCGCTCTTGCTGGTGTTGCTAGCGGGTTGCACATCGCGTTCACTGAGCAATGCGCCAGTAGAAGACCGCGGCACCGCCCGTACTACCGCTGCTGGCGTGACTTCAAGCGCCAGTGCTACGCCGGCCGCCCAGATGCCCGGGGCTGAGAACGCTGGAAAGCCTGGTTTCTACACCGTCAAACCCGGTGACACGCTGATTCGCATCGGCCTCGACTCCGGTCAAAATTGGCGCGACCTGTCCCGTTGGAACAGCATCGACAACCCGAACCAGATCGAAGTCGGTCAGGTCTTGCGCACGACACCACCGGCCGGCACGCCGGGCGTTGTGGCGCGGCCTGTGGCGAGTCAGGCTCCCGTCTCAACGCCCTTGCCTGCGCAAGGCGTGAACGCCGCCAAGCCAACAGCCAACGCGGCGCCTCAAGCCAGTACCGACGTGCCATCTTCACCACCGAGCGCTGGTGAAGACGATGTGGCCTGGATCTGGCCAGCCCAAGGGACTCAGCTGGCCGGCTTTGATGAAGTCAAGAACAAGGGCATCGACATCGCTGGCCGCGCAGGCGATGCCGTGCTGGCCTCGGCTGACGGCCGCGTGGTTTATTCCGGTGCCGGTTTGCGCGGCTACGGCAACCTCATCATCTTGAAGCACAACAACACCTACTTGACGGCTTATGCCCACAACCAAGCGCTGTTGGTGAAAGAAGACCAGGCCGTTCGCAAGGGCCAGAAAATCGCCGAGATGGGCAGCAGCGACGCCGACCGCGTCAAGCTGCACTTCGAGATTCGCCGGCAAGGCAAGCCGGTTGATCCGCTCAAATACCTGCCTGCACGTTGAGCTAGGGCAGCGCTGACACATGGCTTGGCCGGTTTTGGCTTTTGACATAGAGTCCATTCCAGACATCGCCGGCCTGCGGCTTCTGCGGGACGCCCCAGCTGAGAGCCGCGACGCCGAGGTTTACGCCGACTATGTGAGTGAACGCAAGGCACGCGGCCAGAGTGACTTCATGCCGTTGCATTTGCAGCGCATCTTTGTCATCAGCTGTGTTTTTCGCAATGCAGAAGGCTTGCGGGTGCATTCCTTTGTCGACCGCGAGCCCGATGGTGTAAGCCAAGAGGGCAAGCTCATTCAGACTTTCTTCAACACGGTTGAAAAACACGTGCCGCAGCTGGTCAGCTGGAACGGCGGCGGCTTTGATTTGCCGGTGCTGCATTACCGCGGCCTCAAGCACGGCGTGGTGGCCAGCAAATACTGGGACATGGGCGAGGGCGGCGACCACGACAGCCGTGAGTTCAAGTGGAACAACTTCATCAGCCGTTACCACATGCGGCACCTTGACCTGATGGATTTGCTGGCGATGTATCAACCCAAAAACAATGCGCCACTCGACGCCATGGCCAAGCTCTGCGGCTTTCCGGGCAAGCTCGGGATGGACGGCTCGGCGGTCTATCC
>JABMMH010000399.1 GCA_013205645.1 Polaromonas sp.
CAGCAGGTGCAGATCACGCGCGACATTGACGTTGCCCTGGCCGCACGACTGGCAGACGTTGAAATTAATGTGTTCAAGGCACTTAACCCATCGGCCCGCCGTCCGGTCATCCTGGCATCGGGAACGCCGCAGATCCTGCTGCCATGGGACAACGCGCTGGTTTTTCAGCGCAACTTCGATGCCTATGCGGAGGGCCGCTATGCCAGCTGGACCGCATGGACTGCACCCAGCACCATGAACGCGTCAGAAGCAGCGCGGCACACCGGAATGAACGAAGCCGATCTGCGCAGCATGAACAACATACCGCCCCGCATGTTGATCAAGGCTGGCTCGACGCTGCTCGTGCCGCGCACGGCCCAGACGGACAATGACGTCAGCAGCCATGTGGCAGACACTGCACAGATTTCTCTGGCCCCTGAAATCACCACGCGGCGCACGACGATCAAGGCACGCAAGGGCGAATCGGTTGCCAGCATTGCCAGCCGCTACAGTTTGACTGCCGCCAATGTGGCCAACTGGAACAACGTCAGCGCGCAGGCAGCCTTCAAACTGAACCAGCAGGTCGTGCTGTATCTGCCGCTTGCTGCACGTGCCGTGACAAGCGATGCGGTGCGGCAGCCGGCGCCTTCCAAGGGAAAAACCGCCACTCAGGGCGTCAGGCGCGACAGCGGCAAAGCGGTTGTCAAGTCGAAAAGAAAATAACTGACAGCGATGGCATTGCAGCAAGTCGAACTCGTCAAATCCGCAGTGAGCCCACACCAAACAATCCGATCAGCCCGATGACGATCAGGTAAACAGCGACGATATAGTTTAAAAGCCGTGGAATCAGCAGGATCATGATGCCCGCGACAAGCGCAACGATCGGGCCGATGCTCAATGAAAGATTCATGGATATCCCCTGGAGATTTAGGGGTGGCTGGTGAGATTCCACCCAAAAACTGGACTACAAGGTTGTTTCAATAGCCACTGTAGACAGCAAGGTCACCGCTGGCTGTAGGACGACAGCAATAGTTCACCGGCGTCCGCGCATCCGTGCATCAAGCACGGGCTGAAATATTCACCCCCCCCCGCGCTCAGGCCCTGAAGCGCTCCTTGGCCCGTTGCGCAAACTCATTGGTATAGGTTTTTGCCAGGTTAATCCGGCTGCTTTTAACGCTTGCATCAAAACTGGCGATCGCCTTCAGGGCAGTACTAGGCGCTTCATCGGCAAAAATGCCATCGAGGGATATGGACTCGCGAACCTTGTTGAAAGAGGCTATGTACAGGCCCCGGTCGCCCAGCAGGTAGTTTTCGGGAACGGTTTTGACGATGTCTCCTGGGCCCGCCGTTTGCAGCCATTTCAGACCACGCACCATGGCATTGACAAGCGACTGGCAGGTGCCGGGATTTTTCTGGATGAAATCGAGCGATGCAAACAGACAGCCCGCAGGCATCGGCCCGCCAAACAGCTCCGTCGTTCCCTTGAGCGTGCGTGCGTCACCGATGATCCTGACCTCGCCTTTTTGCTCAAGAATGGTCATGAGCGGGTCGGTATGGCTCAGGGCATCCACATGGCCGGAACGCAGCGCGGCCAGTGCGTCCCCCTGGTCGCGGACCTCCAGAAAACTGACATCAGCGGCACTCAGGCCGCCTTGCGCCAGCACCATGCAAGCCATCAGAGCGCTTGAATCATCCAGGGCGGCAACGGCAATTTTTTTACCCTTCAGGTCAGCTATCGACTTGTACCGGGGAAGACTTTTGATGGAAACACCGAAGGCTGTCTGGGGTGACCTGCCAAGCAGTACGAACGACTGGACCCGCTGCTGGACAGACTGAAGATGGATGACATGCTCGAAACCAGCTGAACAAATATCGGCCGATTTTCCCGTCAGAGCCTGCAGGGCCTGCGCTCCAGTTTCATGGTCGGTGATGGCGACGTTAAGGCCTTCGGCCCGAAAGTACCCAAGCTGTTCGGAAATAGTCAGAGGAAGACAGTAAAAAGCGGCCTTATTTTCCACTGCAATCGTTAATTTGCGGGTTTCAGGCTGGCCTTGCACATGCAGCGCAGGCCAGCCGAGTGATGTCGCTGCCACGATGGTGCCGCTTGTAAACACCCGTCGGGATATTCGGGGGAATCGTTCCATAGCAGTTTTCCTTCTTCTCGCAAGCCTTGTGTTTGAGCATATCGAGAGCGAAAAAAAATCGCATTGGGGTCATCCCGTGCGGGTTATTACCAAAGCTTTTGCACTTTTGCAATATGAGGCAACTTTTTCATGGCTTAAAAAGCATCAACGAAAGCCTGAAAAAAAGATGCCAATGTTGGTGAAAAATGCGAGCGACCAGACAATTGAACGCGCATTGGCTCTGTTACCGACATACAGCCCGATATAGACGATGCGCAGCGCGACAAACAGCACGGCCAGGATGTCGAGCCGGGCCTGGCCCGCTTGCA
>JABMMH010000400.1 GCA_013205645.1 Polaromonas sp.
AACTTGTATGTCCTCGCCGCTTCCCAAACACGCGACAAAGAAGCATTGAGCAAAGAAGGCGTTGAGAAAGTCCTCAAAGACCTGTCGGCGATGGACTTCGAATACATCATTTGCGACTCCCCGGCGGGCATCGAAACCGGTGCGCTGATGGCCATGCACTTTGCCGATGAAGCTCTCATCGTCACCAACCCTGAAGTCTCGTCTGTGCGCGATTCAGACCGTATTCTGGGCATGCTGTCCAGCAAAACCAAGCGCGGTATAGAAGGCAGCGAGCCAATCAAAGAGCACCTGCTGATCACCCGCTACAACCCGAACCGTGTCGACCAAGGCCAGATGCTGTCTCTTGAAGACATCACCGACATCCTGCGCATCAAGCTGATCGGCGTTATCCCTGAGTCTGAGTCCGTACTGCAAGCCTCCAACCAAGGCGTGCCGGCCGTGCACATGGCGGGCACCGACGTCTCTGAAGCCTACAAGGACGTGATCGACCGTTTCCTTGGCGAAGACAAACCGATGCGCTTCATCGACGCGCAAAAGCCCAGCTTTCTGAAGCGCCTCTTCGGAGGGAAGTAAGCCATGACGTCTTTCCTTTCCTTCCTGCTCGGCGAGAAAAAGAAAACGGCAAACGTTGCCAAAGAGCGTTTGCAAATTATTCTTGCGCACGAGCGTTCAGGCGGCAACCACAAGCCCGACTATTTGCCGGCGCTGCAGCGCGACTTGATTGCGGTTATTTCCAAGTACATCAACATCAATCCAAATGACATCAAGGTCAACTTGGAGCGTCAAGACAATCTGGATGTGCTGGAAGTCAAAATCGAGTTGCCAGACGGCAAGTGATCGCCAGGGTCAGCGCCCTGTTGGCCGAGCGGCGCTTGGCTGGCGCTGCGGCCAGCCAAAAACCCGATGACCTCGGCACGCCGGGCCAAGGTGTCGGCCACACCGAGCGCGATCAGCTCACGGGTGTAGGGCGCCTCAAACAGCAAGTAACTGGCCAGAACGGCGCCTCGCGCCTCGGCCCCTCGCCCCGACACACCAACACCACGCAGCAGCGCCCGCACGGGCGTTGGTAAGCTGCCAAGATGGCTAGCCGCTATGTCGTCTAGCCGCTGGCTGGGCGCGATCACCAGCACCTCTATGTCACGCAATTTGGCAGCCGCTCTGGCTTCAGGGCTCAACAAGGCGACGGTCTGGTTGATCCGCTCCAATCGCTCCACATCCACGGCCAGCGCATCCAAGAAAATCGTCGACAAAGCATGGCCGGCAATTTGGGCCAGGTTCGGCGAATCCGGAGGCGTTGCGCGGCGGCCTGGCGGCTCGAGCATACGGCCAGCGCCAACCACCAAGATTTTCTCTGCCCCCAAATGTATCAGGGGCGAGATCGGTGAGACCTGGCGCATCGAGCCATCACCGAAATACTCCAGCGCCTCGCCCAACATCAGCGGCACCGCCGGAAACACCAGCGGAATAGCCGCCGAGGCCAACAGATGCGCGGGGGTGATGCATCCCTTCACAGAAGTCCGCTGAGTGCGGCGCCACGGCTGAATGTCAGCCAAGGCTTCGTAGAACGTCACATGCAAGCCCGAGCTGTAGCTCGACGCCGAGACCGACAGCGCCTTCAGATGGCCTTGTTGAAGCATCTCGGACAGGCGACCTGCAGGCAGCATGCCCTCCAGCAGCTTGGCCAGCGGCGCGTTGTCGAGCAGCGACTTGGGGTTCGCCTTGCGCCAGCGGGCAATCGCCCACCCCAAGGACAACATCGTGAGCCAGCGGGCACCGGTTCGCAGCACGCCAAAAGCGTCAGCCCGATAAACCTGGTCGGCCGAAAAGTTTTCCCAAACCTGCACCAAACTGCGCACACCGCCGTCGAAGTCGTCGGCATGACAGGCCAACGCAGCCGCGTTGATGGCGCCCGCCGACGTGCCCGCGATCACCGGAAACGGATTGCCAGTCGTCACACCGCACTCACGCCGAAGCTGTGCAATGGCTTTGAGCACGCCGACTTGGTAGGCCGCACGCGCACCACCGCCAGTCAAAAGCAAGCCCGTCACGGGCTTTGGCTCGCTCATGAACATGGCCCACCAAGCTGAAAAAACCAAGCGCGACGATTGATCAAGATAAGTTTGAAGAACCGAACATTCGTGCACATGATTGAAGTATGCGCCTTGGCCAGTCTGCAAAGGCCGGGACTTGAGGGCCCTAACATGCCCAGAAAACCAGCACAAACACACACACCGACAAATAAACCGCCAAGCACGCAAAGCTCAGTCTTGGCTGACCCGGCACAATCAGATGTAACAGTGTTGAATTCCGCATTCATCTCACCCAACTTCGGCAGCTTACACACCATGGCGGACTCACCTTTGGCACCAACTTTGGCATCGACCTCTGCCGCTATCGCCCAGCTCAAGATCGACCGCTCGAAGCCGCCGTCATCCCAACGCCGCCACCAGCTCTGGCCTTGGGCGCTTGGCGTTGTGCTGTTGGGCGGGGCGGCGGCGGGGCTACTGCTGACGGCCAAGCCCGAGGTGCAAACCACCTCGGTGCTGCAAACCTACCCGTCCCAGCAATACTTGCAGTTGACGGCCTCCGGCTATGTGGTGGCGCAGCGCCGGGCGGCGGTGGCCTCGAAGGCGACCGGCCGGCTGATCGAGCTGCGGGTGCGGGAAGGCAGCCGGCTCCAAAAGGGCGACTTGATCGCACGGCTGGACGCCAGCGATGTGCAAGCCGCCATCGGCACCGCACAGGCCGGTGTGCGTCAGGCTGAAGCCGGCGTGCGCCAAGCGCAAGCGCAAGTGCGCCAAGCCGAGGTCGAGTTGGCCAATGCCGATGCCGAATTGCAGCGCAGCAAAGGACTGCAAGCGCAGGGTTTTGTGTCGCCGCAAGCGTTGGACGCCAACCAGCGCCGGGTCGACGCAGCACGCACCGGACAAGCTGCTGCCCAAGCCGGCGTGGCGCAGGCGCAGGCCGGGGTGGCCCAAGCGCAAGCGCTGGTGGCGGTGCAACAAGTGAACCGCGACTACACCGAGATCCGTGCGCCGTTCGACGGCGTGGTGCTGAACAAAAACGCCAATGTGGGCGACATCATCACGCCGTTTTCCAACGCGGTTGGCTCGCAAGGTGCAGTGGTGACGATGGCCGACCTGAGCACGCTGGAGGTGGAGGCCGATGTGTCGGAAGGCAGCCTGTCCAAAGTCAGCCTGGGCCAGCCGGTCGAGATCACGCTAGACGCGCTGCCGGCCATGCGTTTTCGCGGCCAGGTGGCCGGCATCGTGCCGACGGTGGACCGCGCCAAGGCCACGGTGGTGACCAAGATCCAGTTCGAAAAACTCGACCCGCGCATCTTGCCGGAGATGAGCGCCAAGGTCAGTTTCTTGTCGCAAGCGCCTAGCGCCGCCGACCAACAACCGGTGTTGGCCGTCAACCCCAAGGCCTTGCAGGCGCAAGTGCCGGGGCAGGGCGACAAACAGTTTTTGCTGCGTATTCAGCGCGACGGTGACAAAGAGCGGCTGGAAGCGGTGGAAGTCAAGGTCGGCCGCAAGCTGGGCGATGTGGTCGAGGTGACGGCCGTGAGCGGCACGCTGCAATCGGGCGAGCGGCTGGTGCTCTCGCCCGCGGCCAAGCTGCAGTCCGGCATGCAAGTCAAGCTGGGCGGCAAATGAGCATGGGCGCGCTTGATCTGCCCTTGATCCGCATCCGTGAGCTGTCCAAGTCTTACCAACGCGGCGGCCAGCACATTCCGGTGCTGCTGGACATTCAGCTCGACGTGAGGGCCGGCGACTTCATCGCGCTGATGGGACCGAGCGGCTCCGGCAAAAGCACCTTGCTGAATTTGATCGCCGGCATCGACCAGCCCAGCAGCGGTCGTATCGAGATCGGCGGCGTTGATATCGCCAGCCTCAGCGAAGGTCAATTGGCCGATTGGCGGGCCCGGAATGTTGGCTTCATTTTTCAGTTCTACAACCTGCTACCGGTGCTGACCGCCTTCGAGAACGTCGAATTGCCGCTGCTGCTGACCGACCTGTCGGCCCGCCAGCGCCGCGCCCACGCCCAGGCCGCGCTGGAAATGGTCAAGCTGGACGACCGCATGGACCACTACCCGAACGAGCTGTCCGGCGGCCAGCAGCAGCGGGTGGCGATTGCCCGCGCGCTGGTCAGCGACCCAACCCTGATCGTCGCCGACGAGCCGACCGGCGACCTCGACCGCCACACCGGGCAAGAAGTGCTGAGCCTGCTGGACGAACTGAACCGCAACCTCGGCAAAACCATCGTCATGGTCACCCATGACCCGAAAGCCGCCGAGCGGGCGCACCGCATGGTGCACTTGGACAAGGGCGTGCTGGTGGACGCGGTATGAGCACGGCCCCGGGCGACTGACATGTTCATCTTCAAACTGCTGCTGAAGAACGCCTTTCGCCACAAGCTGCGCACGGCGCTGACGCTGTTCGGGCTGGTAGTGGCGTTGGCGGCCTTTGGATTGCTGCGCACCATCGTCGGGGCTTGGTATGCCGGGGTGGAGGGCAGCAGCAGCACGCGGTTGGTGACGCGCAGCGCGATTTCTCTGACCTTCCCGCTGCCGCTGAACTATGCCCAGCGCATCAAGGCCGTGGACGGGGTGACGGGCATTTCTTGGTCGAACTGGTTTGGCGGGGTTTACGTCACCGAGCGCAATTTCTTCCCGCAATTCGCCATTGAGCCGGCCAGCTATCTGGCGCTGTATCCCGAGTACCGGCTGTCGGCCGACGAGCGCTTGGCCTTCATGCGGGACCGCCAGGGGGCTGTCGTCGGGCG
>JABMMH010000401.1 GCA_013205645.1 Polaromonas sp.
AACATCAGCGCCACAGCGCCGCGCACACCCATGTCTTTGCGGTAACCGCGTTGGTTGAACACCATGTTGAGGTCAAGCACGCCCTGCAAGTCAACCCCAAGTTTGCTGATGATGCGGCGGCGGTCATCACCCAGACCAAAGCCGGCCTTGGTGATGCTCGGCGACTCCAACAACTGTGCCAGCGCGTGCCGGCAGCCGGCGTCAGTCAGCTGAAAAATATAGCCTTGGTCGACGGTGGCCAGTTGCACGATGTGCGGCCCGTCGGAGACTTCATGGCGCTCGAACGTGGGTTTTGATTCGGTGTCGAAACCCAGCACGCGGGCACCCGCCAGCGCTTGCAGGGCTTGTTGCGCATGGGCCGCAGTGTTGACCAGTTGAATCTGGTGCAGGCCCAAACCGGTGAAGGGCTCGAGCAGGGCGATGGCTTCCTTGTCTGGCGTGGCGAGGCGTTCGTTCATGGGGCAGGGCGAGTTGGGTCGCCAGTTTTTTAAAGAAGGTGAAACGATTTTTGACGCATGAGCGAAAATAAGCGCCTAGCTTACAGCGCGCTGCACTTCAATGTGAAGCTTCAGCGCGCGACCTTCACAACAGACTTCACGGATCACAACCTGCATGGCCACCGCACAAAGCATCACCACCGACGACTACAAACTCTTCCCGTCGCCGCGCAACTTGCACCGTTTGATCTTTGAGCACGAAGTTTTTGTGCCGTATCCTTACATGTTGATCGACATGGAAAGCTACTACCTCAAAGGCAAGTTCAGCTTGTTTGCCGCTTGCCGCCTGAAGGACAACAAGATGGGCCAGCTGGTGACGCTGGAGCTGCCGGAAGACGAAGTCAAATTCAAGCTGAAGTTCGTGCCGGATTGAGCGGCGCTGCCGCTTCAGTTTCCAGTGTCTTTCGCAGGTGTTCTGCAAAGGCATACGCGACAACTGGCAACTGCCGGTTGCGTAGGCTGGCCAGCACCAACTGACCCTTGGGAAAGCCTCTGTCAGCTATTTCTCGCGCCACCAGCGCACCGCCATCTGTCACCGCCCCGATGGCGATTTGAAACGTGATAGCTTGTTCGTGGTAAAGATAACCGCGCATGAATTCAAAACTGTTGCTCTCGACAACCGGTCTTAATTTGACCGAGCTGCGCGTCAGAAACTGATCCAGCAGTTGTCTGCCGCCGATGTCTTGCTCTGGCAGTACCAGCGGGAAGTCAACGCAGTCACGGATTCTCAATTCGGGTTTTTGCGCCAAGGGATGGTCGCGGTGCATGGTGGCCACCAGCTTTTGCTCAAACTCTGCGATGCGCTCAATGTCCGGTTCTGATTCAAGATTGAACACCAGGGCCAAGTCCATTTCAAAGTCGCGCAAGGCCTGCACGGCCTGCAGGTGGTCGCCGATGTGTGCTTGCACGGCCACAAGTGGATGATTCTCGCGAAAGTTGGCGATGGCCTTAGGCAGAAAGGCTGGCGCCAGCGCTTGACTGGCGACCAGCTTGACACTGCCGCGGCGCAGCCCTTGCAAATCTTCAATCTCAGAACGCACTTGGTCGAGGTGTGCGGAACGGCTGCGAATGTAGGCGACAAACAACTCGCCTGCAGCGTTCAGCCGCACGCCTCTCGGCAGGCGTTCAAAGAGGGGTGTGCCAAGCTCCTCCTCCAAATCCTGAATACGGCGGTTGACCGCTGAGGGCGCAATGTGCATTCGTTCGGCGGCCTGCCTGATCGAGCCGGCTCGGGCGACCTCATCAAGGTATTTCAGAAAGCGAAGGTGGTTCATGGGTGGGGTTGACGTGGTGGTGTGTTCGCTAGAGGAACGCATGAGCCGTGCCATGAGTGTTGCCGTTACGGCATCGGTTGGCGCTTAAAAAAGCACATACAAGAGCGCTTTTGAGGCATGGCTCATGCGTAGTCATAGGCATGAAACCTATAGCCAGCCAAAAGCGCACCAAGTTAGAAGCCACTCTGTTTGGCCCTGCGCCGCATAACGCTTGGGCACTGAGCGACCGAGGGGTGAGTCTGGTGCGTCAAGCGCGCAGCACTGTTCCGGTGCAGTTCGATGCACTGCCGCAGCGCATTGAGATCGACCTGGCTCGCAGTGCGCTGGTCGTGATCGACATGCAAAACGATTTTTGCCATCCCAAAGGCTGGTTTGGACAAAAAGGCATCAGCGTCAAGCCCATGCGCAAGCCGATTGCCACCATCGCCGGCCTGTTGCCCGGCTGGCGGGCCGCTGGCGGCGCGGTGGTCTGGGTGAACTGGGGCGTGCGGCCCGACCGGCTCAACCTCAGTCCGACGGTTCAGTTCAAAGGCAAGCGCTGCGCCGACGGCGTCGGCTATGCCGAAGCGTCCCCTGACGATCGTGGCTTGTCCGTGGTCCCGGGAGAGTGGGGCGCTCAAGTGATTGATGAGCTGAGCGCCGCACCAACGGACATCACTGTTTTTAAGCACCGACTGAGCGGCTTCTGGGACAACGAGCTGGACAGCATCCTGCGGCAACAAGGCATCACAACCTTGCTGTTCGCCGGTGTGAACACCGACCGCTGCGTGTTTTCGACGCTGCAAGATGCCGGTTTTTTAGGTTACGACTGCGTTCTGTTGGCGGACGCCTGCAGCACCCCGTCGCCGGCTTATGTGAGCAAGGCGATTCATTTCATCGTCCAGCAATTACACGGTTTTGTCGCCACGACCGCAGCGCTGATGCCCGCTTTAAAAGCGAGCAGCAAGCCCCTAAAACCACCCAAACCTCGCGTTTCAACTCCACCTAGAAAGTCCTGACATGAAATTACCTAACTGGCGCTCTATTGGCATCCACATCGGCATCGGTGCTGTTGCCTTGGCGTGCGTGCTACCTGCTGCTGCGCAAGAGCCAACCAAGATCAAGTTCACGCTGGACTGGAAAATCCAAGGTGTTCATGCTTGGTATTACTGGGCCCAAGACAAGGGCTACTTCAAGGCCGAAAACTTGGATGTGAGCATCGACCAAGGCGAGGGCTCTGCTGCTGCCGTGTCGCGAGTCATGTCGGGCACTTACCAAGCAGGTGTCGGTGACATGAACGCCATCATTCAGGGTGCTGCAACGCGCCCTGGCGATGCACCGGTGATGGTTTACATGGTCTACAGCCGCGCGCCGTTTGCTCTCATCACCAAGACCGGAAGTTCGATCAAATCGATCAAGGATGTTGAGGGTAAGACATTGGGATCCCCTGCCGGCGGGGCGGCATTCAGGGTGTTTGCGGCCCTGGCTAAAAAGAACGGCATTGACGACAATAAGGTGACCTGGACCAACATGGCGCCCAATCTTCAGGAACAGATGCTGCTGCGTGGTCAGGTGGATGCAGCGGCCGTTTTTTCAGCCACCAGCTACATGAACTTGGTCGCTTTGGGTGTTGACCCGGACAAAGACATCAACTGGATGTTTTACAACGACAGCGGGCTCGACCTCTACAGCAATGGTGTGTTGGTTTCAGCCAAGCTGCTGAAAGATAAACCAAAGGCAGTGGCTGGCCTGGTCCGTGCCGTTAACCGCGCCCTGAAGGAATGCATCGCCAATCCTGATCCTTGCATCGACAACTTGGTCAAGAACGAGCCGCTGATCAACAAAGACATCGAAAAGCGTCGCCTCGCTTATGTCCTGAAAAGCAGCATCCTGACACCAGAAGCCGCAGAGATCGGGCTTGGCGATGTCAAGGACGCACGCATGTCGCGCGCCATTGCGCAGATTGTTGACAGCTACGAACTGGGCCGCACACCGACACCTGCCGAAGTGTTTGACCGCAGCTTTTTGCCGCCAAAGTCAGAGCGTTTGGTGAAGTCGGGCCTCTAAGATGAATCAGACCGTCCCAACAGGCGTGAACACGAATTGGGCCATCCGCAACGCGGTCTTACCCGGCCGGGAAGGCCGGTGGTCTATTTCGATGGCGGCAGGTCTCATCACGAACGTCAGTGTCGATGCCGACTTTGACAGCACGTGTGACCGTCAAGCTATCTGGAATGCGCAGGGCCGCTTGGTCTCACCTGGATTTGTAGATCCGCATGTGCATCTGGACAAGGCCCTGACCGGCGACCGTACCGCGGATGCAGTTGCTGCGGTTGACCTCAACACGGCCATCCGCGCGGTTCGGCAACTCAAGTCAAACTTCACGGTTGAAGATGTTGCGAGAAGGGCACGGCGTGGTCTAGAAATGGGTCTGGCCCACGGCACCACTACGGCGCGTACCAATTGCGAGGTCGATCGATTCATCGGGCAACGGGCCGTTCAGGGTATTCAGATGGCGGCACGGGAGCTTGCAGGTCAAGTCGATGTGCAGGTCATCGCCTTTCCTCAAGAAGGCTGGTTTGAGACAGCCGGGTCCATCGAAGATGGGGCCGGCTCGCACGTTGCTCAAGCGATTGAGGGCGGTCTGAGAATCGTCGGCGGCAACGTCAACGCACGACTCTGGCCTTCAGACCCTGAGCGCCAAGTTTACGAAACCTTTGCGTTAGCTGCGAAGCACGGCTGCGACATTGACTATCACCTGGACAACTGGGACAGCGCTGACGCTTTCACTCTGCCTTATGTCGCGCAGAAAACCATTGCGCATGGTTGGCAAGGGCGTGTTGCGGTCTCTCACATTGCATCTCTGGCCCACGTCAGCGATGCGGTGGCCGCCAACACCATCGACCTGCTCAAAACTGCCGATATTCAGGTCTGCGTATTGCCAACGCGTATGCGTCTGACGCGGGTGCTGACGCTGATGGAGGCGGGTGTCAACGTGTCCTGCGGCACGGACAACATGCGTGATCCCTTTGTCCGATTTGGCGATGCCGATCCGCTCAAAGCGCTGTTGCTGTTGGCGCAGATAACTCACCAGTTGCACAACGCCGGGCTCGAGAGAATTTGGCAAACCATGACCACCAATTCAGCGCGCATGCTGCGCCTCACTAACCATGGTCTGGCGGCAGGCTGTGCTGCTGATCTGGTGGTGCTAGATGCCTGTTCCGCCCCAGAAGCCATTTTGTTGCAGGCCGCCAAGCTCGCCGTTGTCAAAGGCGGTGTTCAGGTATCAGGACCGCTGCAGGTCGCCCCGTCGTTGTTTCCTTCTTTTTAAATCATCAATCAACCACACTGGAATCCACATGAAATTTAATCGCCGCATTGCCGTGCTCAGTCTGTGCGCAGCACTCTTTCCTGCAGCTTCTTTCGCGCAGACCAAGATCAAGATGGTCTTGAACTGGAAGTACCAAGGGCCACAGGCTTGGTTTTTTGTGGCTCAAGACAAGGGCTATTTCAAAGCCGAAGGTCTTGACGTTCAACTCGACCAAGGCGAGGGTTCGTCCGCACCCATCCCCAAGGTGGCCAGTGGCGCTTATGACGCAGGTTTTGGTGACATCAATGCACTGATCGACTTCGCTGCCAAGCGGCCTGCCGAAGCCCCTGTTGGCGTCTACATGCTGTACAACACGCCGCCTTTCACCATTGCGGTTAAAAAAGACAGCTCGATCCGCACGCCTAAAGATCTCGAAGGTAAAACCATCGGCGGCCCAGCCAATGACGGCGCGCTCAAGCTGTTTCCAGCCTTCGCCAAAGCCGCTAAGTTGGACGCGAGCAAGATTGCGTTCAGCAATATGACGCCTAACCTGCGCGAGCAAATGTTGATTCGCGGTCAGGTCGACGGCGTGTTCGGCTACATCAACACGATTTATTTCAGTGCCAAGTTGGTCGGCCTTGATCCTGAGAAAGATTTGCGCTTCATCAACTATGGTGATTACGGTCTTGATCTGTACTCCAACACGGTTCTGTTTTCACGCAATTTTGTGCGCGACAACCCCAAGGCTGTGCAAGGTTTTCTGAAGGCGCTTAACCGCGCCATCGTCGACACCGTGGCTAATCCAGAGCTGGCCATGGACTCGCTGATGAAGCGTGAGCCGCTGCTCAACCGTGAGGTTGAGAAAGAGCGACTGATGGCCACCCTGAAAGAAGAGATGAGCCACCCCGAGATCGCCAAGATTGGCCTCGGTGATATCGATTCTGTGCGCCTGAAGCGTTCCATTGGCGTCGTGGTTGAGGCCAACCAATTGACCCGTACCCCGCTGCCAGAAGAAGTTTTCAATCGCAGCTTTTTGCCAGCGCGAGCTGAGCGTCCTTCCAAACTTTGAATTGATCGAAAGACTGTTGACATGAACCTACAACTCAAAGACAAGGTGACTGTGATCACTGGTCCAGCCAAGGGAATGGGCCGAGCGGTGACGCTCGCCTTCGCCCAAGAGGGCGCAAAGCTGGTGCTGGCTGGCCGAGACATTGAAGCCATCGAACCGGTGGCCGCTGAAGCCCGGGCGTTTGGCGTCGACGTGCTGGTGGTGCCTTGTGACATGACCGACGCTGAACAGACTGAGGCCCTGGCCGCTGCTGCCACCCAACGTTTTGGCCGAATTGATATTCTGGTCAACGTGGCCGGCGGCTCAGGCCCCATCGGTAAGACGGGTTGGGAAACCACGGCGGCGGAGTTTTCCGCCATCGTTGAACTCAACATGACCGGTTGCTTCAACACCATGCACGCGGTTTTGCCGGGCATGGTTGAACAGAAAAGCGGCAAGGTCGTCAATGTGGGCGGCACGTTCGGCATGCGTGGCCGTGCGGGGCGGACCGCTTACTCGGCCTCGAAGTGGGGTCTGCGCGGTATCACCAAAAGTTTTGCACTGGAAGCAGGCCCTTACGGCATCAATGTGAATTGCGTTGCACCCGGCATGGTCGATGGCCCGCGCTTTCGAGATAAGGTCTGCGCCAATATGGCCGACAAGCTGGGCATCACGCTCGATGAAGCGATGACGCGGCATGCCGTCGATTACGCTTTGCGGCGTGTTTCTACCGACACCGACATTGCCAACGCTTGCCTGTTTTTGGCCAGCGACGTGTCGCGCCAGATCACCGGTGTGGACTTGCCGGTTGACGGCGGATGGGCGATGTTGTGATGAGCCGCTCTATGAAAGAAGTCGATCTGGTGATTCGCGGCGCACGCGTGGTGTCCGGTGACCAGATCATTGAAGCCTCAGTCGCTATCGCCGGGGAACTCATTGTGGCTGTTGGCCATGATGATTTGATGCCCCCTGCGCGGCAAGAGATGCGTGCTGACGGCATGTACCTGCTGCCCGGTGCGATTGACAGCCATGTGCATTTTCGGGACCCCGGTTATCCGAATAAAGAAACCTGGAAAACGGGCTCTGCGGCAGCCGCTTGCGGCGGCGTCACAACCGTGTTTGAAATGCCGAACACGAATCCTCCGACAGGCACCGTCGAGGCCTTGCGCATCAAACAAAAAGCCGCTGAATCTTCTTATGTTGATTTCGGCATTCACGGACTCTTGGGCGACGACTCGGTGGACCGGCTCGAAGAGTTGCTGGACGCCGGGGTCACCAGTTTCAAGGCTTTTGTCGGCAACACCTTTGGGAATTTGCCAGCGCCCAGTGACGGCGCATTGCTAGAAGGTTTTGAGAAATTAGCACCGTTGGGTATCCGGACAGTGGTGCATGCAGAGAATTCATCCATTTTGTCGCGCCGTCAGCAGCATATGCAGGCCGCAGGCCGCATCGATGCTTTTGCCCACTTGGCGGCCCGTCCTGCGG